>NZ_JBLZFZ010000016.1:0-128004 GCF_050753385.1 Pantanalinema rosaneae CENA516 | reverse complement strand
AGATGTGTATAAGAGACAGGAATGGGAGATGGGGAGGGTGAGGAAGATGGGGAAGTAGAGGGTGAGCTAATGCCCATTTCGGCGGGGGTGGGAGCGAAGATGACATCGACTCCGGCGGCCTCACAGAGTTGTTGATCCTGTTCCAGGGTGCGGGGGTAGCGAGAAAAATCTTCCTGGGGCCCGAATTGTAAAGGATTGACGAAGATACTGACGACAACAATTTTGTTTTCCCGGCGTGCCCGTTGGATCAAACTGAGATGTCCAGCGTGGAGTGCGCCCATTGTGGGGACTAGACCGACCACAGAGACTTCCCCAATCGGAGAGGCTTCGTATTCTCTTGATGGCGGTTGACTCGATCGATGCAGATCTAGATAGCAGCGCAATCCAGCAATGGTTGTCAATCGACGCACCACAATTCCCCCCGTGACTCATGCTCCGTTAACAGTGTATAGAATCTCTGCTCCAACCGAAGTGAGTAACGCCCAACTGGGTGGCTGAATGATGCCCGGATGCCACTCGCTTAAAGCTGATCCACCACCTCCAAAAGCTTATCGACGCTGGCATTGTGATCCAGAAAGGAAAATAAATGTTTGTACTGAAGCCGTCCCCGATCGTCTAAGACAAATTGAGCGGGTAGGGGTGCGCCTAATGCCTGACCCGTTTGATACAGTCGGAACACCCGACAACTGGGATCAATTAACAACGGCATTTTTAAGCCCAAGTCCTGCACCACGGTTTTACTCTGCCGCTCATCGGTACTGGTAATCATCCACAGTTCCACTTCCCGATCGCGGAATTCCTCGTAGCGATCGTTCAGTTCCTTGATGTGGGGATAGCAGAAGGGGCAATATTGTTTTTCGGTAAAAATCCGCGTGAATGCCAGGATAATCGGCACTTCTCCCCGATAGTCAGCTAATTTCACCGTTTGGTTATTCGTGACATCCAGCAGTTCAAAATTGGGAGTCAGCATTCCCTGACTCAGGGTATTCGTCGCGGGAATGGGTAAAAAGTTTTGGACAAAGCGATCGTTAATCAGTCCGCTAAAGTCTGTAGACGTAAGCATAGACAAGAGATGAATAGCCGATTACTTCATATACCTTAACGTAGGTTGAGGCTTAAGCCGACTTTGTGGTTGACTCTGTTTCTACAAACGTACATTTGACCGAAATTTCCAAATTACTTTCCGCCGAGCCTTCGGTAATGTAAGGGACACCGGCTTTGCCCCCCAGTTTCACTCCAAACTTCAGGTTAATCTCCTGTACATTCGCCACCCCAAAGTTGCGAAAGGCACTCACCGTTTGCACCGCACAGGTACGGATCATCTGGCGAGTTTTTTGCATTTGAGTTAGCACATCTTCTTGAATGCCATATTCCTCAAAGCCTTCATCATCGTTAGTAGATGGCGATGGTGGTTTAGTGGTCATCGTCACGTCATACACTTGACCATCCGATTCAAATGCCAAGTATTCTTGTTCCGGCATAGTGTCCCTCAATCTGTTGATTGAGATCAGATTAGCAGTCTTTTGTTAAGGTTTCGTCTCATTCTACGGGCATCCCAAAAATCCTATGTTTGAATTGAGTTGACACGCACTTCTACCTCCTGTCTCCTCACGTTCAATGGCTCGTTACGCCCTTGTTATCGGCATTTCGGAATATAACGATTCCTTACTCCCCAACCTGTCTAAAACCGCCAGTGATGCTAAAGCGATCGCGGCTTTGCTCAGAGAATCCAACACCTTTCAAAAAGTGACGGTGTTACCTAGCACTGTGAATCAGCAAGACTTTGTCCAAGCCCTAAAAAAGTTTTTGGAAGAAGCAGACAAAAATGAAGCCCTGATTTACTACACCGGACATGGCATTACTCAAGTCATTGAGGATAGCTTTGGACGCAAAACCAAGCAAGGGCATCTCGTCATGTCCGATTCTCGGGTTACGTTGAATCCGCAAAATGAATGTATTGCGATCGGTTCCAGCATTCCCTTACCAGAATTTAATCAAGTTATCCAAGACTCGAATCTGAGTAATTTAGTGGTGTTACTGGACTGTTGTCACAGTCAGTATGTACTGGAAAGGGGGCTGCTGGAACGCCTCACCGCCTTTAGTGCCAACACAGACTATTACTTTGTGGCAGCTTGCCGCACTACCGAAGCTGCCCGCGCCAAGAAAAGTGAACAGCATAGTGTGTTTACCGGGGCACTCTTAGCCGCTTTAGCCGCCGAGAATGCCGATGAGGATGGGGTCGTCACGGGCGATCGCGTGTTTGATAGCCTGTATCGTGGTTTGCGGGGCTTGGGACAGGAGCCGATTCGCATGGGTTGGGGACGATCGATCCCGATCGTCCGGTATCCCGAAAAACGGTTAGAGCCAGAAGCCTTATTTAATCCCACTAATCCCTATGTTGGTCTAGCCGCCTTTGAACCCTCGCAGCAAGACTACTTCTTTGGACGGGAACAAGCCATCCGGGACTTACTCGATCGCCTGACCAAAGCCCGTTTCCTGGCAGTCACTGGATCATCCGGTTGTGGGAAATCATCCCTGGTCAAAGCCGGACTGTTGCCGCCATTAGCCTGTGATCGCCCGATCGCGACGATGACTCCTGGTAGCGAACCTTTGGAAACCTGGCAAAAACTCCTCCAACAGCATCAGAATTCCAAGTTGCCTCTTGTTCTGTTGATTGATCAATTTGAGGAGCTATTCACACTGTGTCAGGATGCTGAAAAGCAGCAAGCCTTTATTCAACACTTAGTTGACGAAGTTACTCAACCCGATCGCCGCACCCAGGTGATCGTCACCATTCGGAGTGATTTCCTGGCTCACTGCGCCAAATTCCCAACCGTTGCCGCTCTGATCAATTCCAAAGAACCACCGCAACTTTATCTCGTTCCTGAATTATCCCTGGCGGAGCTGCAAGCCGCGATCGTGAAACCTGCGCTCCGGCATGGAGTCACCTTTGCTGAAGGGCTAGCCGCCGATATTGCTGCCGAAGTAGTCGATCAACGGGGAGCATTGCCCTTACTGCAATATGCCCTGACCAAACTCTGGGACGCTTGCATTAGCGAGAATTCCCTCGATCGCCTGCTCACCCGTGAAGCCTACGAGCAAATTGGTGGTGTGAATGGGGCACTACGGGATACCGCCAATCTGCTGTACGACACCTCTTCCACCACCGAACAGCCCCTGATCCGCAAACTGATGTTGGAACTGGTACGGGTGAATGACGACCAATCGCGCACACGCCGCCGCGTCAGCCGCGATCGTCTGGAAAAAGTCGTCGCCCCTACCGATCAACTCCAACCAATTTTGGACAAACTCACCCGCAACCGTTTGATCGTGCTGGATGAGCGAGCGATCGAAGTCACCCACGAAGCCTTATTGACCGAATGGACGTTACTCGATAGCTGGATTAAAGCCGAACAAGAACAAATTTATCTCCGAGATCAAGTCGAAGCCTGTTACAAAGACTGGCAAGAACGCTATCAGCGATCGCCGGATGCCCTCCTCTCCGGCGCATTACTCGCCGCCGTTGAAGAGAAACTTAATTGGCAACACCTACCAGAAGCCGAGTTTGTTCGGCAAAGTATTGAGAACCGCGAGCGATCGGTGAAAGCTCAACTCCGCAAACAACGCCAGTTTTTCTTGTTAGCCTCGGCATTTTTAATGTCGATCGTCGCAGGCACATTTATTTACTTTAGGCAAGAGGCGATCTCCGCACAGGATAAGCAAGCCGAAACCTTAGTTACCCTTGCCGAATTTCAATTCAAAAACCATCAGCAATTTGAGGCGTTTAAGAATAGTCTCAAAGCACTAAATATCTTGAAAAGTCAACCCGATATAAATTTAGAAAAGTATTTAAAGAGAATTCAACCAATCATTTATGGCACTACTGAGATAAACAGTTGGCAAGCTCATCCTCAAGCCATTTATGGTTTAAGCCTCAATCATAATCTCAGTAGTTTTATATCTCAAAAGGAGATTGCTATAGCTTCATCTGATGCCTCTGGAGAAATTAAGCTCTGGAATACAAAAGGGGAGCTAATCACACCGTTACATCAACAATCTGGATACGTTAGGAGAATTGCATTCAGCCATAATAGTAAGCTCCTTGCTTCAACATCTACTTATGGTGAAGTTCAACTGTGGGATTTAACCAACAATTCCAAAAGGATTTTAGGAAATCATAAAGGTCGTGTCTATGTGGTTGCCTTTAATGAAAAGGATACAGTTCTAGCTTCTGTTGGAAAAGATTCAGTTATTCGGTTATGGCAAGTTTCTACAAAACAAAAACAATCATTGCCATCTCTGAATGCCAACAACTTTACCACTAATCCATCGAAAACAGCGATTGTTATCAGCTTAGATCTTCATCCTACGCAAGAGCTAATTGCTTATGCAGGCGATGGTGATTATTCTGTAAGGCTTTGGAGGTGGAATACTGATAACAGACCAACAATGATTGGCTCGCACAATGCAGCTATTAATGATGCAAAGTTTAGCTCCGATGGTTCACTATTAGCAACTGCTAGTAATGATGGAACTATTAAAATATGGTCACTTAAGCAAGGAAATAGTAGAGTACCTCTAGTAGCAGAAATTCGCGCTCACAATCTAGCTATTTATACTGTGGCTTTCAGCTCAACAGGTGACTTTCTAGCTTCGAGTGGTGCTGATAAAGTAGTAAAAGTATGGAATTTAAGCAAAATTATTAATGAATATAATCTAACAAAGAAGCCTGTTAAACCTAACGAGAAGAACGTAGTCCTGCTACAAGGGCATACTTCTGATGTTAACCAATTAGAGTTTATTTTTTCTAGAGATCCAAATTTTTCTAAAGAAGATAACGACAGATTTATCATATCCACAGGAGATGATTCAACCATTAAAGTCTGGGATTGGAAAATTCCTAAAAATCTCCTGCTAATAAAAGAGATTTCTGAAGAAGAGAACGTAAACACCTTATCAGAGTATGCTTGTTCGCTTCTCTATCTATATGCAAACCCTAACCAATATAAAGACAAATTGGAATGCAGTGATTAACTAAAATTAGTGATTTTCACCATTAGGGCATGTGTCTGGATCACACATCACTAAATCGCCGTTATCTCTTAGTAGTCCGAAGTCGTCTGTGTTAATCCACTCGAATTTGAGGATTGACCACCAATCGAAGGTTAAGTCGCTATAGACATAGGCGTATGGCAACCAGCCATGACCGTTATCACCCCAATCTTGTCCCCAGGAATTCCGAATCTTAAAAGCACCTTTCGTCACTAAATGCTCATCAGCACTAATTACAGATTCTAGCCTCTCAGCTCGGGCAGTTAGATCTTTACTAAATTGAAGTGATTCTGGTACAAGAACTGGATTATCAGAAAGTTTTTCCTTATCGTTGGGTTTAATAGTCAACTGAATAAATTTACCATCAAACTTTGAAAAGTCTAAAAATCTAAAATCTTGAAATGGGATTGAATTACTACCCTTTTGGCGATAGCCATTAGCATTAATATCCCATTCATACTCAGTCCAAGTATCATCATTTTTTAGATAGGCACGTCTAATTTGTTCTCGATCTTTCTTACCTAATGGGCTGGAATTCGTGATCAGTTTATCATCATCATAGCCCACAGCAACTACAGCATGAGCCCCCTGATAAATCTCACCAAAAGTTGGAAAAGGAATTTGACCTTCTTCGTTGAAATGTTGCTCAGAGTGTTTTCCATTCACCACTGATTTCGCGGCTTCTAAGAAGCTAATTATAGTCTCCATTTTCACTTTTGCATTAGAACCTCCAGTCTGCTCCAGAGCCTTAAAGATAGCCAGGATTCTATCATCTAATAGACCTTCAAATGGCTGTTTATTGAATGATTGCTGAACTGATTGATGTACCGAAAAGCCAAAGATGACTGGCAACCCAGAATAGATAAATATTTTGATTTGAGCAATCAGAGCATGGTAGCTTAGATCGAGACGATCGAGCTTAATATAACTTTCTGCTCGGTAATTTCTGGCATAGGCATAACACCAAGCTGGCGGTTCTTCAGTTAATTTATTTAAGTCATAGGGCCAGTATTCTTCCGGTGGCACACCGATCGTGCTTAATGCCGTGACGATCGCTCGAACTGAAACAGGTGAGGTCAATGGCACTTGCATAATATGACAAGCCGCTTGATGTAAAAACAATCTGGATGCATCAAAGTGCTTGCCACTAGAAAGCCGCTCAAAATATTCCAGTAAAGCCACTCCAGCATTAGCGCCGCATAAAATTCCGGGCGATTGGTCTTCTATTGGCGACCAATTCACAGGGTCTATAGTATAGCTACGAAATCCTACACCTAAATATAAATCTAAAGTTGGTTCATGCTTTTGAATCGTGATCTTGCCGTTATGAGAAACGGCTATATTACCGATAATTTTATTCCCGGTTTTATTATTAATTGATTTGATATATACCTTGTCTTTATGAACTCCAACATATCCAATAATTTTGTTTTGAGCATCTTTGATGACAAGTTGGCCTGGCTGAAGATTCAAATCTAGCTCAACAGATTTTGATTTACCTTGACTTTGCTCATCAGTAGTTGATTGCTCTGTCCCTTGATAAATTTCTAATGAAAGAGTTTTCTGCTGTTCTAATCCTCTAAAGTTGAGTGGAATCAGTACAGGACTACCCTGTTCATGGTCTGTAGTTTGACAACAGGGGTCATTACATTCCGAAGGGGAAGCGACATGGACACAATATTTTAGGAATAAATCTTTTTTCTGTATATCGGAAGGAGAATTTACTTCGACCCATCCACCCGATTCTTTATACTCGTAATATTTGCGATCCTTTGGCTTATCCTTTGTTTTATCACCATCGGGCTTTATGTCGTCAGTATCGGGAAAGTGCCATATCCCAAACTTAAGTTCTATTCCTTGTTGTTTACTTAACTTATTAAGAGCATCAATGAATGTATAGTCCCTAATATCTGAATCAGATCGGGAACAGCCAACTTTAATTTCAGGTTCCATAGCTCATAACGCAGGTGAATTTCCTTTTATCTCAGGATGCACCCTACACCAATTTAAATCGATTTTTCCTAGCTGAAAAATATTAATTAAATATTAAGCTATTGGCAAGAATGTAAGGTTCTCAGCCTACTTGAACTGGAAAATTTAGGGCTGTTTCAAACTACTCATTCTTTCCCTTGAGGCAAACAAAAAGGGTGTGTTACACGGAGATGAACACACCCTCAAAACTAGATGATTGACGATCGATAATCCGCGATTACACTGCCGCGAAGTAATCCTTCGACTTCACGGGGTCGGGGTTCATCGTCGCGTCTCCGGGCTTCCAACCAGCAGGGCAGACTTCATCGGGGTGAGACTGCACATACTGAATGGCTTGTAGGGTGCGGAGAGTTTCATCAACGCTGCGACCAAATGCCAGGTTATTGATCGTGGCATGTTGGATCACACCATCTTTATCAATAATGAACAGACCGCGCAGGGCAATCCCTTCGTCCGCTAACACGTTATAAGCGGTGCTGATTTCTTTCTTGATGTCAGACACCAGGGGATAGTTGAGGTCGCCGACCCCACCAGACTTGCGATCGGTCTGAATCCATGCCAGGTGAGAGAATTCGCTATCTACCGACACACCGAGCACTTCAGTGTTGATTTGCTTGAATTCCTCGTAGCGATCGCTAAAGGCAGTGATTTCCGTCGGACAAACAAAGGTAAAGTCGAGAGGATAGAAAAAGAGGACAACGTACTTGCCACGATAGTCAGACAGTTTGATGGTCTTGAATTCCTGATCAACAACTGCCGTAGCCGTAAAGTCGGGTGCGGCTTGACCAACTCTCAGGCATCCTTCGTTGTGTTGGGTCATGGGATGATAGTCTCCTTTGAATGGGTGCGTTCCTAATCGTGCAAACCGCAAGGTCAGTTCAGTACCCTATCTACGGGTTAGGACGATAGACTGAATGCCTTACGAACTGTTACGACTATATCATACTCATAACGATTTTGAGTAAGATTTTCTTGCCAAATGGATGATTTAGATACACGGGAATGGCTACTCACAAACGGGTTAGGGAGTTTTGCCAGTGGCACAGTTTGTGATGCTCGTACCCGCGCCTATCATGGTTGGCTATTCGCCGCACCGAATTTTCCCAGTCAGCGATCGTTGCTCCTATCGCACCTCGAAGCCAGCCTGGAAATTGCTGGACAAGGATTTGCCCTCGGCACGAACTTCTGGTCTAGCGGCAACATTGCCCCTCTCGGCTACCAACTCCTACAATCCTTTGACCCGAATCCTGCACCGACCTGGACATGGGGACAAGCCGACCACTGGCAACTCCGCCGCCAACTTTTAATGCCCTCACCTCCCCCATCTTCCTCATCTGTCCCACCACATCACCATCTACTCATCCGCTACACCTATCAAGGCAAAGACACCGCCATCCTCCGATTACGCCCCCTGATTGCCGATCGCGACCAGCACTCCTACCAACAACAAGCCCCAGACCTCTGCTTTTCCCAGATTGTTAGTACCCATCATGTTCTCCTGCAAGCTCTCACGGCTAGCCGGATTGGGATGCCCTGGCAGTTGCGCTGGAGTCAGGGACACTATCACCCTGATCCAGTGTGGTATTGGAGCTATTACTATCCCGAGGAAGCTCACCGGGGGTTACATTGCTTAGAAGATCTGTATAGTCCGGGGTACTTCAGTGTGTTGTTACAGCCCGGAGAACAAGTCACCCTGGAGGCGAGGGTTGGTCTACCCACAACTGCTCTAACCCCTTTAGATCCCCAGACTTGCGATCGCGCCCTTCAGACCGAACAACACCGTTTAGTAACGATCTTCGCTCCGCTCCTAAATTCGGCTTCTGGCTCCCCCATCTTCCCTACCGCCCCTATCCCCCTGGTAGACCTCCTCAAAGCCAGTGATCAATTCGTGATTCATCCGGACGATCGCCATCAGACCAGCCTCATTGCCGGATATCCCTGGTTTGGCGATCGCAGTCGAGATAGTTTGCTGGCTTTACCGGGATTGGCACTGGCAACCAAACGGTTCTCACTAGCGCGAAATGTCTTGGAACGCTTGGGAAAATTCTGTTGGCAAGGCTTGATCCCGAATGTGTTACCCGTCAACGGCGATGATCCGGTGTACCGGAGTTTAGACTGTTCCCTGTGGTGGATTGAAACTCTGGGATTGTATCTGGTCGCAACTCAAGACTGGGACTTTCTGGCAACTCAGTATCCCGTAGTCAAGCAAATCTATAAAGCCTTCATGGCGGGCACATTACATAACATTCGCGTGGATGCCTCCGATGGTTTGCTGACCTGGGATGATGCCAGTGTGCCCCTCACCTGGATGGATACGATCGTCGATGGTAAACCTGTCACGCCTCGACAGGGCAAGCCAGTAGAGATTAATGCCCTCTGGTATTCAGCCCTATGCTGGGCAAGTCAATGGGCAACGCGATTAGCGACCAATGCTAATGCGATCGACGCTGAGAAGCTGCAAAATCAAGCCCGCCGATATACCCAGCAAGCCGAGCAAGTCAAGTTCTCCCTGCAAAAGTTCTGGCATAGTCGATTCGGGTACTTATTCGATCGCATCGAACCCGACGATCGCTTAGATCCCACTATCCGTCCCAATGCGGTCATCGCCATTTCTGTGTATCACTGTGGATTTCCAGTAGAGCAGGCTCAGCAGATTTTACAGGTTGCCCGCGATCGTCTCCTCACCCCTTACGGCTTGCGGACTCTTGATCCCGGCGATCCAGCCTACATCGGTCGTTATGAAGGAACCCCCTGGCAGCGTGATCTCGCTTACCATCAAGGCAGCGTCTGGAGTAGTTTACTCGGCATCTTTCTGCGGAGTTGGCAGCGCTTCTATGGCCCTGAGTCCCCTTTACCGATCGACCTGCAACCGCTCCAACACCACTTCCAAACCCAAGCCTGCTACCAGCAAATCAGCGAAATTTTTGATGGTGATTTCCCCCACCACCCCAGAGGCGCGATCGCCCAAGCCCAACCGATCGCCGAACTAATTCGTTGGCTGATCCCCAATTCTCTCTAAACCCATCTCCCTCACCGCACCTACCTCCCCATCTCCCTATGCTCCTAGTTCTCACCAACGACGACGGCATTGATGCGCCTGGAATTCAAGCCTTAACCCAAGCCGTCAAACCCTTTGGCAGTCAAGTTGCCATTATTGCGCCCCAATCCCATCTTTCGGGCTGTAGCCATCAGGTCACCACCACTGAGGCAATCCAAGTAGAAGCTCGATCAGAAACGGAATTTGCGATCGGGGGAACCCCGGCTGACTGTGTCCGCTTAGCGATCAGTCATTTGTACCCCGAGGTGCAGTGGGTGTTATCGGGGATCAATGCGGGGGCGAACCTGGGAGCCGATGCCTATATTTCTGGGACAGTAGCCGCTGTAAGGGAAGCCACCTTACATGGGGTTAGCGGTATTGCTATCTCGCAGTATCGCCAGGGTAAACGCGTGATTGACTGGGAATTAGCCGCCCAGTTAACGACGCAAGTTCTCGCTAAATTATTCGATCGCCCACCGGAGACCGGAACATTCTGGAACGTCAATCTGCCACATCTTTTGCCAGAGAGTAGCCCACCCGAAACCATATTTTGTTCCGCCTGCAAACAACCCCTGCCGATCAACTATCGCGTTGAGGACGATCGCTTCTACTATGCTGGCAACTATGCCCAACGTCCGCGTGATCCCGGAACGGATGTTGAGGTTTGCTTCTCTGGGCAGATTGCCATTACCCAACTCCGGCTTTAAGCAACATCAGTACGTAGATGTGTTGCGATCGATTATGATGGTCTTAACCAATAATTATCCAGCAGTAGAATAAGCTATCTCCGCGATAACTCGGAGTAGACTGAGCTAACTAGCAGACTAAAGCTACTCCCACATCCCCCTTTCTCAGTAGAAGTGGCGGAAAACTAAAGTGGTTCAAAGCCCTAGTAGCAGCCTGTTTAATTTTTGTAGCCCATTTAGTAATGTTGAATACACTTCGTTAAATATTTGACAGGATACAGTAAATCCACGTACTCTAATATAAATTCTGTTCCCTGGATTACCGCAGATTTGTTTAACAATCATTAAGTTGTAGCGGATGGCGATCAGCGAAGCCGATCTACCGTGAGATAGCTCGATCGTCCCCATACAAGGTCTGACACTAGTTGCTCCATTGGTCAGGGTAGTGCAATGTTACTCATCCGTGAAATTGTTAAAGAGTCATTGGCGATCGGTTATTTATCGTTAGAAGCAGAAGACCAGCTTCGCCAATTATTAAAAACCAAATATGATGCTCAAGATCTCAAAGCCTTTATGGTCTTGCAAAAAGCCGTGATCTCTGGGTTGGTTCGACAGGAATCCCGCGAATTGCATGAACGATCGCTGGCGGTTGCATCCTAACCCTTGCACAACCCCAAGGAGGGAGGAATGCCTTTCGATTCCCCCCATCCTCTACCAGGACTGTTAACCAGCCCTTCAGGTGTGATGGCGAATTAAGACGCGATCGCTTCAGTAGTTCTGGGCAACAATCCGGGGGGTTGCGCAGACGGCTCTTCTGAGTGTTGTAACAGAAACACTAATAGCGGATTGCTCTGAAATTCCCGCCGCAGCATCTTCAGCAGTTCCCGTTCGATCTGATAGCGTAAGCCATCCCAATCTACCTCTGGTCGATCGTCCCCAAACGGACGGGCAAAATCTGTCCAGCGATCGCGCAAGACAGTGGTGATCGTGTCCTGTGTCTTTTCCTGCAATCGCATCGGATCGAGTGACGATACCACTCCCCGCAAATGTACTTGAGGTTTGGTAAGCAGACTACCCGCCCAATCCAAGGTGGCGGCAACGGTGACTACACCATCCTCAGCCAGTTGTTGCCGTTCTTTTAAGACCCGATCGTTGACGACACCGGAGCGGGAAGCATCCACCAGTTCAATTCCAGACGGGACTTTACCTGCGGCTTTAATGCTAGTTGGGGTGAGTTCCACTACATCGCCATTGTCAATAATCACCATGTTTTCGGCTGGAATTCCCATATTCTGAGCCGTCTGGGCGTGTTTGACTAACATCCGGTGTTCGCCATGGACGGGCAGGAAAAACTTGGGACGAGTTAACCCAATCATTAATTTCTGATCTTCCTGACACCCGTGACCCGAGACATGGATACCCTGCTCTCGCCCATAGATCACCTTCGCCCCCTGCATCATCAGTTTATCGATCGTGTTGACGACCGCGATCGTGTTGCCTGGAATCGGGTTCGCCGAGAAGACCACCGTATCACCGGGACGAATCTTGATTTGCCGATGTTCACTATTGGCAATCCGCGTCAGGGCTGACAAGGGTTCCCCCTGCGAGCCGGTAGTCAGAATCAGCACCTTATTATCCGGCAATTTATGAATCGCATTCAGGGGTTGCAGCAGTTCATCCTCACACTTGACATACCCCAGGTTCCGGGCATGGGCAATCACATTCAGCATTGAGCGACCCAATACCGATACCACCCGATCGTGTTTCTTCGCTAATTCCAGCACCATGTTCAACCGATGGACTGATGAGGCAAAGGTTGTCACCAGTAAGCGTCCGGCTGCCTGACCAAACACGCGATCGAGGTTGGGATAGACCGATCGTTCCGAGGGCGTGAACCCAGGAAGTTCCGAGTTCGTGGAGTCACTGATTAAACAATGCACTCCCTGTTCGCCATATTCTGCCAAGCGTTGGAAGTCGAATACTTCCCCATCCACCGGCGTATGGTCGATCTTAAAGTCACCTGTATGAATCACCACTCCCACGGGAGTTCGGATGGCGACGGTAAAACTATCGGCGATCGAGTGCGTATTGCGGATAAATTCCACAAAAAAGGATGTGCCAATGCGGACAATATCCCGAGGTCGCACAGTTCTCAAGTCGGTACGATCGGCAACTCCCGCTTCTTCCAGCTTGCCTTCTAGCAACGCCATGGCTAAACGGGGCCCATAAATTACGGGAATATCAAACTGCTTTAAGTGAAAGGGAATCCCGCCAATATGGTCTTCATGACCGTGGGTAACAATCATCCCTTTGATTTTGTGGCGATTTTCCCGCAAATAGGTCATATCGGGCAACACAATGTTGACCCCATGCATACCATCCGTGGGAAACGCCAAACCTGCATCCAGGAGGACAATTTCATCATTGATTTCAAATACGCAGGTATTTTTACCAATTTCGTGTAGTCCACCCAGGGGAATAATTTTTAGTGTTGGTACAGAATTTGATTGGGTCATGGGTTATTTCAGTCGAAAAGTTTAGAGAATGAGAGAACAGTGATCAAATCGTGAGTTAGAAGTCAGAAGATACGCCAGGGTAGATCGGGCGGTTGCCATTGATCGATCGCATCGTTCACAACTAAAGGCAGATGGCTAATCCCCAATGGCGAGTAGCGAATGACAAGATCACCCAGGAGCAATATTCAATTGTCAGAAAGCTTATCGATGAACCAGCCTGCGGGTCACAGTAACGATAGTTCTGTCAGAACAGACTGTAAGGTGGCCGTGAGTTGAGCCGACGAGTCAGCCAGAGGGAGCCGGGTAGAACCAACCTGCCACCCTTGCAGGTTTAAAGCGGCTTTCACCGGAATCGGATTAGTAGTGACAAATAGCGCTTTAAACAACGGAAACAGTTTGAGATGCAGTTGAGTAGCTGTTTGCGGATCTCCCGAGGTAAATGCCTGAATCATTTGCTGGAGCTGAGAGCCGACCAGATGACTGGCGACACTGACCACCCCCCTTGCCCCGATCGCTAGCAGTGGCAAGGTCAGGGAATCGTCTCCCGAGTAAATTGCAAACTCCGACGAGGTGGCGCAGCGAATTTGACTGGCTTGATCCAAACTACCCGTCGCTTCTTTGATCGCCACAATATTCGGAATTTCGGCTAAGCGAATCACCGTTTCGGGTTGGAGATTTTGCCCTGTCCGCCCCGGAATGTTATACAACATCAACGGGAGATCAGGAACGGCTTCGGCGATCGTTTTAAAGTGTTGATAAAGACCCGCTTGCGGTGGCTTATTGTAGTACGGCACCACCTGAAGCGATCCATCTAATCCTAGTTTAGCGGCTTTTTTCGTGGCTTCGATCGCCTCATGGGTGGAGTTTGACCCTGTTCCGGCAATCACCTTTGCCTTCCCAGCCACCGCCTGCTGCACTACACGAAACAGATCATGCTCCTCGTCCCAGGTCAGGGTAGGAGATTCACCCGTCGTCCCGCAAACGACAAAGGCATCCGTTCCCTGATCCGCTAGATGCGCCGCCAGTTTTTCTGCCATTGCGTAGTTGACGCTGCCATCCTCATGGAATGGGGTGACTAATGCTGTTAGAACTCGTCCAAAATCTACCACACGTTTTTCTAGTAAATCGTTGTTTGTTGTTAATCATCACAGGGACGGCAGGCATGGATCGATCGAGGTAGGTTGCCGTCCTACAAAACCCCGATCGCAACAGTTGATTACGCCATTGCCAGGGCTGGTTTTAACAGATTCTTCTCGACCAAGAGTTCGGCAATCTGAACGGCATTGAGGGCAGCCCCCTTCCGAATTTGGTCGCCACACAGCCATAGCTCTAAACCGCAGGGATGGGAGAGATCTTGCCGAATCCGCCCGACCAGCACATCATCCTGACCACTGGCATCGATCGGCATTGGGAAGTAGTTGGCTGACCAATCTTCCACCAATTTGACTCCGGGGGCTTGAGCGATCGCGGCTCTTGCCTGCTCCAGACTCATTGGCTGGTCAAATTCTAGATTAATCGATTCTGAGTGTGCCCGCAGGACGGGTACCCGCACACAGGTGGCTGTCACCCGCAAATCAGGCACCCCAAAAATCTTGCGAGTTTCGTTTACCATTTTCATCTCTTCCTCGCAATACCCCTGCGGATTGAGCTTGGAGTTATGGGGAAATAGGTTGAAGGCTAACGGGTAGGGAAAAATCTCCGCGATCGGTGGTTGATCGTGCAAAATCGCCTGGGTTTGAACCTTGAGTTCTTCCATTGCCCTGGCTCCCGCGCCACTGGCCGATTGATAGGTTGCCGCCACAATCCGCCGAATCGGCTGAATCTGATGTAACGGATAAATTGCCACACTCATCAAAATCGTGGTGCAGTTGGGATTGGCGATAATCCCTTGATGACTAGCCGCTGCCTGGGGATTTACCTCTGGCACCACCAAAGGGACATTAGCATCCATCCGAAAGGCGCTGGAATTATCGATCACCACGGCACCGGCGGCTACGGCTTTTGCTGCCCAGGTACGGGAGGTCGAACCCCCTGCCGACGCTAAGACAATATCCACCTGATCAAAAGCATGGTCATCTACCGCCGTAATCGGGAGTGCTTCCCCCTTAAAGGTCAGCGTTTTGCCCGCCGATCGCGGCGATGCCAGCAACTTCAACTCCGCCAGGGGAAACTGCCGCTGCTCCAGTAATGCCAAGAGTTCGGTGCCAACAGCACCCGTCGCCCCTAAAATTGCGACTCGGTAAGATTGCGTCAAACCAAGATCCTCCACAAATTGTCAATCGTTAAAAGGTGATCCACAGAGATCGTGATATTGGAATGTTTAAGGCGTTTGACTAAAAAATGCTTGATTGCAACTCAACTGTTGAAGTGTTCCAATCGTTGGCGTGTAAATAAGGTTCTCAATAGCAGGTAGGTAATCAAATCATCTAAAAGTTAAGCACTGGTTAACTAGTCTACTGTGATCCTGTAAGCATAAGCGATCGCTTCAGACCCGCCAAGCAGATTCGGTGAATTTCATGATCATAATCGAGTCTATCGATCGAGTTCCAAAATTTTAGCGGATTTGCCAGAAACTCGGATCGAATCAGCCCAAGATACTTATCTGCACAGCCTAACATGTTAAGATGTATGGCAATTCTGAAAACTTGTGCTGGAGAGGTCATTTATACATGGAAGTCGCGCTGCTCTTAGCAAAACTGCCGGAAGCTTATTCAATCTTTGATCCTCTGGTAGACGTTCTACCAGTCATTCCTGTGTTTTTCCTCCTACTAGCGTTTGTTTGGCAAGCTGCGGTTGGTTTTAGATAACCTGAATATTCTTTATAAAGAAGTCGCTTTTTCCTGGGCAGGCAGTTTGTCTGCCCTTTATCGTGTTAGTACACTTTAAATCAGCCAGCAATCCGATTGTTTACCATTAATGGCGGCATCTTTAGCGTCCCTCTCCCATGCTTGAACTTCTGGCTGTTTTATCTGCCTCTGCTGCCGCCGGAATGCGTATTGCCCTGCCCCTCCTAATCATCGGGCTACTGTACGGTGATAGTCTCTGGTCACAGGTGCCGTTGCTATCCCGGATCTCGCCCCCGATCGTCCTGGGCGTTTTAGTCAGTTGGTCCTTGTTTGAAATCTTTGCCTCGAAGGATCGCCTGGGGCAACGGGTATTGCAGCTGGTTCAACTCCTATTTAGCCCGATCGTGGGAGCGATTCTTGGCATGGCAGTTGCAAGTGCAGTGGGAGTGCGATCGCTGATTTGGCTGATGGGCGTAATTGGTGGCTTATTTGCCCTGGTGCTGCAACTCGTGCAGGTCGGCTGGTTCTATCGATTGCGCGAAATCCCGCTCTGGGTAATTTTCTGCCAGGATTTGCTCTGTGTCATTCTGGTACTCTTTGCCTTTGATGCGCCTCGCCAGGGTGGATTAATTGCCCTCCTGTTACTCTGGCTCGCCATCCGCAGTTCTAAAGCCTGGCGACAGTGGTATCAAGCCCAAGCCCGACCGGAGGATCGGCGGAATCCTCGGCGGTATAAGCGAGATCCAGATTAGGGGGTTGGGGAGATGGGGGAGATATGGGAGATAGGGGAGATAGGGGAGATATGGGAGATAGGGGAGATAGGGGAGATAGGGGAGATGGGAGTAGACTAACTCCCGAGGAAAATCCCCATACGGCGGGCGGTGGTAACTAGGGTGCCGGTGGGGTTAACGGCGGCATATTGGGCGATCGCTTCAGCAATAGGCACACTGACAATCTTGCGATTTTGCCAGGTTACGACCTGATCATATTGCTCATGGGCAATTAATTCGACCGCCGCGACTCCAAAGGCGGCAGCAAGTAGGCGATCGACGGACGTAGGAGCCGCGCCGCGCTGGGTATGACCTAAGACTGTGACGCGAGTTTCAGCATTGATCCGACTACAGATCTGTTGCGACAGGTATTGACCAATGCCACCTAATCGGCAGCCTTCATTGGTTTCCGCCAGAATCACCGAATCCCCTGTCTCGGTTCGCACCGCTTCCGCCACCACAATCAGGCAGTAGTTTTTGCCCTGCTCCTGCCGCTGTTGAATCGTTTGGCAGATGCCATCTAAGGTATAGGGAATTTCTGGAATCAGAATAATATCGGCTCCTCCGGCAATGCCCGCAAACATAGCAATATGTCCAGCATCCCGACCCATCACTTCCAGAATCATCACCCGACTGTGACTGGCCGCCGTAAAGTGCAGCCGATCGAGGGCTTCCGTTGCCACACTTACCGCCGTATCAAACCCGATCGACATTTCGGTAACTGCCACATCGTTATCAATGGTTTTGGGAATTCCAACCAGATTCAGCTTGCCCTGCTGAGCAATTCGCCGCAGGATCGCTAAACTACCATCGCCGCCAATCCCAATCAGGGCATCCAGTCCCAACAAGTGATAGCCTTCAATAATTTCATCGGAGCGATCGCATACCGTACCATCCGGCATCGGAAACGCAAAGGGATTGCCCTTATTCGTCGTACCGAGAATCGTGCCACCGGCGGTTAAGTAGGGATCTACGCGATCGGGAGTCAGCACTAACGCCTCGGGGGGACGGGTCATCAGTCCCTGGGTCGCCTGCCGAATGCCCAAGACCTCCCACCCATAGGTATTCACTGCACTGTGAACCACCGCTCGAATCACGGCATTTAACCCAGCACAGTCGCCACCGCTGGTGAGAATTCCAATCCGTCTAAATTCGCCCATAGTTGTTCTAAGAGTGACAGTATGCGGTTAATGGGTAGTGGGTACATTCATCCTCATCTGCGTTAGCCCTTGTGAAAATCGGGGAATTAGCCGATGCTAGCCGCCAATCTTTACCCCTTCAGGAGATGACATTGCCCAAACTACCGAACTAAAATCTGACTTTATCGGTTTACGGTACCAAAGAAGCTTAAGCAGGGTTGAAGGATTTGAGCGATCGGCAGGATGAACTAGGATTTGAGAGTAGTGGCGGCATGATCCCCAAGCCCCCTGAAGGATTTCGATCGGGTTTTGTCGGGATTATTGGTCGCCCAAATGTCGGCAAATCCACACTTATGAATCAGTTAATTGGGCAGAAAATTGCCATCACCTCTCCCGTTGCCCAAACGACACGCAATCGACTGCGGGGGATTTTGACGACTCCTAGCGCCCAAATTATTTTTGTGGATACCCCCGGCATTCATAAGCCCCACCATCAGCTAGGAGAGGTGCTGGTAAAAAATGCTCAGATTGCCATCCAATCCGTGGATGTGCTGCTGTTTGTCGTGGATGGCTCGGTCGAGATTGGCAAGGGCGATCGCTATATTGCTGAATTACTTGACCATGTGACTGTACCTGTAATTTTGGGGTTAAACAAAATTGACTTGAGAGCGCCGGACAACGACACAATCGAGCAGGGATATCAGCAGCTAGCCGACTCCCGCCAGTGGAGCATGACCCCCTTCTCCGCCCTCACAGAAACGGGACTGCCCGCCTTACAAGAGTGTCTGGTACACCACCTGGAACCAGGCCCCTATTACTACCCGCCGGATCTGGTGACTGACCAACCGGAACGATTCATCATGGGGGAGTTAATCCGGGAACAGATTTTACTCCTGACCCGCGAAGAAGTGCCCCACTCGACGGCGATCGTCATCGATCGCGTTGATGAGGAAGCAACAATTACGCGGGTGTTGGCAACTATCCATGTCGAACGCCCCTCCCAGAAAGGGATTCTGATTGGCAAAGGTGGCAGTATGTTGAAGGCGATCGGCACAGCCGCCCGGCAGCAAATTCAGAAATTAATCGCGGGCAAGGTGTATTTAGAACTGTTTGTCAAAGTGCAGCCTAAATGGCGACAGTCCCGCAGCCAATTAGCGGAATTAGGCTATCAAATTGAGGAATAACAGGTTATTATCTCAACAAGAAATTATTGACAAACCTTTTTAATTGTTAGCAAAACGCTGTATTAAGCGATTTCTGGCAGCAAAAGTTCACGAAAAGTGTCAGTAAATTTCACGATTCTTCCGGCTGAAGGCTGTGAAATAATGCGAGGAAAACCGAGGGATTGCCGAATTACTCTGAGATTAGGTAAGCCACGGCTTGTCTAATCCCCTGATCGGCTGGTGTTTAAAGTTCCTGCAATTCTCAGCGTCAACCGTGATTGCCTGCCGATTCTATTAGCCAAGCTCTGAACCAGCCCTCCCCATGGACTTAAATCACCTGGGAATTTCGGTCAATTTACCTACCCGCGCCAGCGTCATCCAACCTGCCCCCCGCTCGCTAGTGGACACTCGCCCCTTGACTGAACTCGGCTGGGCTGATCACACCAGTTTTTGTGCCAGTGAGCCCCAATCCCCGTTATGTCAGACTCTCGGATGGCTGGAACAAGCCCTCTGTCAGGGTGGAGTCTTAGGTTGGATGATGATTAGTCAGATGTCAGATGGATTACTCCTGATCAATATCGCAGATCGGCAGGTGATCGCCTGCAATCCTGTTTTACAACAGTGGTTGGGGTACTCCGAGAGTGAACTGTTGCAACTCACCTGGGATGATTTGCTCGCTCCAGATATCGCAACGCAGGCTGCAACCAGCCAGCCTATCCCATCTCCCGCGATCGCAGAGGTAGGCGAACAACTTTATCGGTGTCGGGATGGCTCCCTTGTAAAGTTGGCTGTCCATACCTGTTTACTCACCCTGCAAAATCAACAGGTGTTGTGTATTGTCGCCCATCAACCCGCCCATCCCCGGACTGCTGTATCACCGATCTGTCACGCTGAACGGGAGCGCATCTTGAATACGATCGCCCAGCAAATTCGGTATGCCGTTGAGTTAGAACCTGTGTTTACGATCGCCGCTACGGAACTGTCACGGCTCCTCAACCTGGACGGGGTAGAACTATGGCAATACCATCTGGAACACCAACGTTGGCAGGTGATCGCGGATTACCACCCGGACACCACTCAACCGTCCCATTACGGCATCGAAATTTCAGATCGCACCGGCTCCCTGGCAGAGAAACTGCAACACCTGAAACTGATTCAGATTCAGACCGATGAGATCATCACCCCAGAACAGCACCCGCTAGAGTTGACTCCAGTTGCCCCAGTTACCCGCTACATGGTGCCTCTCTACCTCCAGCGATCGCTTTGGGGTAGCCTCAGTTTGCGAACTGATCCCGCCTCACCAGCCTGTGACTCTGAACTGGAGCTGATTCTGGCTGTGGCGGAGCAGTTAATGATCGCGATTCAACAGGTGCAACTGTATGAACGGTTACACCATCTGAATGCCAACTTAGGGCGGCAGGTGCAACAGCAGACGGCACACCTGCGGCAGGCATTAACCTGTGAAGCCACCCTCAAACGGATTACAGATCAGGTGAGGAACTCCCTCGACGAACACCAGATTCTCCAAACCGCTGTGGCAGAACTGGCGACCGTATTGGGCGTGAATAGTTGTGATACAGGGCTGTACAATCCTGAACAAACAACCGTTACCGTACATTATGAATACACCAATGACACCCACATTATTAGTGGTCAACTGCTGCACCTGACAGAGTTCGCGGATGTTTACCATGTCCTCTTAAGTGGTCGATCGCTGCAATTCTGTTTACTCCATCAATCACCGAACTCCCAGCGATCGCATCAGGCAATTCTGGCATGTCCGATTCTGGATCAGCAGGGCGTGATGGGGGATCTATGGTTGTTCCGGCAGGGACAAGAATGCTATGACGAGCTAGAAGTGCATTTAGTCCAACAGGTGGCTAGCCAATGCGGCATTGCCATCCGACAGGCTCGGTTATATCATGCCGCCCAAACCCAGGTGGAATCATTAGAACACTTAAATCAACTGAAAGACGATTTTCTCAGTACGATTTCTCACGAACTGAGAACACCGATCTCGAATATCAAAATGGCGACTCAAATGTTGACGATCGCCTTAAGTCGCGAAGGCTTACTGAATACCGAACCTAGCCCCCTGCGCGACTCTTCCAAAATTGCCCATTACCTGAAGATTTTGCAGGACGAGTGTAATCGTGAAATTAACCTGATTACCGATCTACTGGACTTGCAACGGCTAGAAGCCGGTACCCAACCTCTATCTGTCCAGCCGATTCAATGTTCGCCCTATTTGGTTCGCATTACCCAATCCTTCCAGGAACGGATTCAGGAGCAAAGACAACAGCTTCAGGTGAAGATTCCACCTGATTTGCCCTGCCTTCTATCTAACGCCCAAAGCTTAGAGCGGGTCTTAGTCGAACTGCTGACGAATGCCTGTAAATACACGCCAACCGGGGGTTGCATCACCGTTTCGGCTCAGGTGTTAGTCCCGCCAGATGCCAACCAATCCCCATCCCCACAGCGCGGTAAGTCCCCTATCCCGGCGGCAACGGGGCGCAGTCAACCCCATTCCCGAACCCCGACAGTCCACCTAGGGAGCGATCGCGCAGAACACCTGCAAATTACGATCAGCAATTCTGGCATTGAGATTCCGGAGAACCTACTCGATCACATCTTCGATAAGTTCTATCGTGTCCCCAATAGTGACCCCCATAAATACGGTGGCACAGGATTAGGATTAGCCCTGGTCAAAAAGCTGGTGTCCTGTTTGGGCGGTCAGGTATGGGCAACCAGTGCCAATGGTCAGACCTGCTTTACGCTGGAATTACCCATGCAAGCCACTCCATAAGGAGATTTCTGAGAAAAATATTATCCCTGTACGGGTTTAGCATTCGGCAGATCCTTGCTGCCCAATTGGAAAGACTGTTGACCGAATGCCAAACCCCTACAATTCGTGGGGATAAATTCTTTTGGAAATGACCTAACCTTTACTCCCCAAAGATGTCCAACTGCTCGATCGGGGGACTGGTGACAGTGGGATACCCTTTGCCATTGTTCTCCTGCACTGAACGGTTAGACTGCCGACTTTTGCGTAGACCAACGGCAATTTTGCTGTGCTGCTCAATTTGGGTCATCACCTGCCGCGCCCGTTGAATTACCGAAGTTGGTAAGCCCGCTAACCGTCCGGCTTCGATGCCATAGGAGCGATCGGCTCCCCCCGGTTGCACTTTATGCAGAAACACAATTTGGTCGGGTAACTCTTTCACCGTCACCTGATAATTGGCAACATTGGGCAACAGGGAAGCCAACTCATTCAGCTCATGGTAGTGGGTAGCAAAAATGGTGCGGGCAGCGATATCGATCGCCAAATGTTCCGCTACTGCCCAGGCGATCGATAACCCATCGAAGGTCGCCGTTCCTCGCCCAATCTCATCCAGCAGCACCAGCGATCGCGGGGTGGCATGGTTGAGAATATTCGCCGTTTCATTCATTTCCACCATGAATGTGGATTGTCCAGTCGCCAAGTCATCGACCGCGCCAACGCGGGTAAAAATGCGATCGCAGATGCCTAAGCGAGCTTGCTGGGCAGGCACAAAGCTACCAACCTGTGCCAGCAGTTGAATTAAGCCAACCTGGCGTAAGTAACAGCTTTTGCCACTGGCATTGGGACCCGTCAGGATAATCAAATCCGGGGCAGGTTGGGGTTCGGCATCCCCTAATGTGGTCGAATTGGGCACAAAGAATCCAGCCGGTAACGATTGCTCGACCACCGGATGTCGCCCCTCTAGAATCGTCAATTCCCGCGTATGAGTGATTTCGGGACAACAATAGCCCTGTAAAGTAGCGACCTCTGCCAACCCACACAAAACATCTACGGCGGCTACCGATCGTGCGACCTGGCGAATCACCTCGACCTGTTCACCGACCTGCGATCGCACGTGGGTGAAAATTTCGTATTCCAGCCGATTTAAGTCATCTTTCGCCAGAAAAATCCGGCTTTCTCGCTCCTTCAACGCTACCGTGATATAGCGTTCCTCACCTGTCAGGGTTTGCTTACGCTCGTACTCCGGCGGCACTTGATTGGCTTTGGTGCGAGAAATCCCGATGTAGTAGCCAAAGGTTTTGTTATAGCCAACTTTGAGGGTGGAAATGCCAGTGCGTTCCCGCTCGGTTGCTTCCAGATTTTTGATCCATTCCTGATCCGCTTCTACCTGGTGGCGCAGGTCATCTAGCTGGGGATTAACTCCAGTCCGAATTAAGTTGCCTTCGGTGAGATATAACGGTGGCGAGTCTACCAGGTGCGATCGCAGCATGTGACCTAAGGCAGTTAACTCGGATGGCACATGCTGGAGATCCTGCAAATAGCGAGCTTTGGTACTACTGACGATCGCGGCCAACTCGGGTAACTTCTCAAAGGAGTCCGCCAACGCCACCAGATCCCGAGCATTTGCCGTCCCCGAACCTGCCCGACCCGCCAACCGCTCCAGATCATAGATTTGCTTGAGGATACGTTGGATCGCCTGCCGCAACGCACTATGTCCGACTAACTCCCGAATCGTCTCCTGGCGATCGCGAATAGTGGCAATTTCCAGTAACGGTTGCAGTAACCACCGCCGTAATGCCCGACTGCCCATCGCCGTGATTGTGCGATCCAGTGCCCACAGTAAGGAGCCATGAAATGTGCCATCTCGCGCCGTTTGGGTAATTTCTAAATTGCGTCGAGTCTGATGATCGATCGTCAAAAACTCCGTTAACAAATAGGTACACAAGGGTTGCAACGGCACTGGTTGCAAAGAAGCATGGTGGGGGGTCACTAACCCTTTGCCCGGTTTACCAGCCGGATTGCCAGCCTCTCGTTGCCCCTCAATGCCTCGTTCGGAGGTCGTTTCCAAATATTCCAGTAAGCCCCCGGCTGCCCGTACCGCTAAGGGCAAATGTTCACAGCCCATGCCTTCCAGCGATCGCACCCGAAACCGTTGCAGCAAGCGATACCGGGCTTCGGCTAAGACAAAGGGGGTTTGCGGTCGCAGGGTGTAACAAAACTGAGACGGCAAGCACTCTGGCAGATGATCGGATTTTTCCCCCGGTCGCAAGAGACTGACCAGATCGGGAGCATTGGTTGGCAGCAGCACTTCGGCGGGTTGCAGCCGCATTACCTCCTGGGTTAATTGCTCCAGATCCTGTGCTTGCGTCGTCAAAAATTCTCCCGTAGACACGTCGGCATAGGCTAACCCCCAATGATTACCAGCAATCACCACGGCTGCCAGGAAGTTATTGCGCCGCGCATTCAACATGCCCTCTTCCAACACAGTGCCCGGAGTAATTACCCGAGTCACTTCCCGTTGCACCAACCGCCCCTGGGCATCTGCCGCATCCTCGGTCTGATCACAGACCGCAACCGCATAGCCTTTTTCCACTAACAGGGCACAGTAGCGATCGAGGGCATGGTGCGGAATTCCGGCTAAGGGCACCCGACCGATTTCCTTGCCAGCATCCTTTGCCGTCAGCACCAATTCCAACTCACGGGCAACCGTAACCGCATCCTGAAAAAAGGTTTCAAAAAAATCACCCACCCGATACAGCAATAACGCCTGCGGATACTGATCCTTCAGTTCCACATAATGCCGCATCATCGGCGTTAACAAAGCGCGATCGACCGCTCGGTGATGGTCATAGCGCACCGCATGTTTAATCAGGCGATCGGGCAACCCACTGGTCGGGTCAGAGGCAAAATCCGGCATACGACTCGCAGCAATAAATCCTCCATTGACTCTATCGCAAACGCCTGACCTCGATCGACGGTGATCTGAGGCAAACCGCGATCGCTCACCAGCCACACAAACGACGTAAGGCTTGCACCTCGGCAGAGGTTAAATCCCGCCATTGTCCGGGCGATAACCCCGCGATCGCTAGATTGGCAATCCGCACCCGGACTAACCGCAGGGTGGGAAATCCTACCGCCGCCGTCATTCGTCGCACCTGGCGATTACGTCCCTCCGTCAGGGTGATTTCTAACCAGGCGGTGGGTACCTGTTTGCGATAGCGGATCGGTGGGTCACGCGGAGGCAAGGGGGGATCTTCAGACAATAGTGTCACCTGAGCAGGACGGGTGCGATAGCCCTGGATCACCACTCCCTGTCGTAGGTGTTGTAATGCCAGGTCATCAGGCATCCGTTCCACTTGCACCCAATAGGTACGAGGATGCTGAAATTTAGGATCAATTAAGCGATGCTGTAAAGCACCATGATTCGTTAACAGCATTAAGCCTTCACTATCTTGATCCAATCGACCGACCGGATAGACATTGGGAACCGCGATATAGTCCTTTAAAGTTTGCCGAGGTGACTGCGCTGGCGGACTATCATCCGTAAATTGGCAGAGGACGTTATACGGCTTGTAGAACAGGAGGTAACGGTACTTGCCCATACGGTTCGATCAACAGGAAACAATCAACAGAAGCGGAAGCCAACGATCTCAAGTGATCTTCAGCTTCAGCCATGCCTAATTAATCCTGACGCGAAAGCGGACAAACCCAACATTATTAGGGGCAAGATTCGAGATGGTGCCCAGGTTAAAAATCACAGAACCATTGGGATTTGTTTGGTTCCTACAACCATTCTCGCTGGGTAAGGGAGCTAACGGGCTAAACACAGCACCATCAGGAATGGGACTATCAGTACCGATCGCCACCCGACTACTGGCAGGCACAAACCTAGCGCCGGGCGGAATTTGGTCGCAAAGGCTAACCTCCGTCACTGGCACACCCCCATCCGCCAGGAAGTAGATCGTGTATTCCACTTCATCCCCACTGCGTAAGGGCGTTGTCGGATCAATCCGAGGAGTACCCACGGGTGGTAAGGTCGCCCAACCGGGTACAGTATCGTTCGGATCATTCGGGTCATCAATCACCGTGTTAAACGGAGTGCGATCGCCGCGTCGCACGATCGCGGTAATCCGTTTGACTAAGCGCAAACTGGGTGCCCCCAGCACCACCTGTGCCTGATCATTTTCATCAGGCTGATTGTTATTGGGTGTGGAATTCGGATCGGGCTGATCAGAAGCAATCACCTCTGCTACATTCGTCACCGCCGGTTGGGTGAGAATTGCCGTGACTTGCAGAGTCGCATTGCTACCATTCGGGATACTGGCTACTGTCCACGCTCCCGTATTCGGATCATAAGTTCCCTGGCTGGCGGTGGCAGCAACAAAGGTTAACCCCTCAGCCAAGCGTTCCCTGACGACGACATTCGTGGCGGTGGCTGGCCCATCATTAGTCAGGGTAATCGTGAAAGTCACCGTCTCACCGACTCGGGCATTCGGGCGATCGACGGTTTTAGCTAACCGCAAATCTGCCGCTGCACTCGCCACAATATTCAATGGAGTCAGCACCGCCTCACTGGGATAGTACGTCCACAAATCCAACCCCTTTTGATCACCAAAGCCGGAAAACGCCCGCGCTCCACTGGTGGTATCAAATCCAGTAATCAGATTGCTATTGGGCGGGGTGGGAGCCCCACCGGGTAAGGGTTGATTGACGGTGCCAACGATCGAGCCATTGCTGGTACGATAGCCGCGATCGTCATAAAACGCGGAGGTACAGGGAGCCGCAAAGCCAGGTGGGCAAATTCCTCCCGGCGGATTGAGTAACCGATAGGTCGGACTGCCAAATAAACTATTCTCGACATCCAATAAGGGGAAATGATATTCCCCGGCTCGAATCACCAACCGAGCCGGATAGTTGGTTCCGATCGGAAATGGCGTACCACTATTATCTAAACCATCCCAGGTCACGGTTTGCGTCCCTGCCGCTCCTATTCCTCGCAACACCCGGTTTTGGGGATTGGTCGGGTCAAAATCGCTGCCATCTTGACTGATGATTAATTCATAAACATGGGGGACGTTGGCGCTATAAGCAAAATTGCCGCCCGTTGCCACCAGACTATTGTTACTCCCTGCCGTTCCCGTAAAGCTGTAACTTCCTGGCGCGATCGCCGGAATCGTCGTCGTCAGTGGAATTCCTAAAGCTGCCACCACCTCTGGATCGGGCGGACTGAAGAACAAGGGATATTCCGGCGGCGCAATGATCACTCCTCCCTGAACCGTATTCAGCAAATTATCGCTGGCTACCACATCCCGATTCAGGGGGGTGCGACCATCGGCATCCAAAAAACCGACCCGGTTGCCATAGACGACAAAGCCATTCGGATCAATGCCACGTAAGCCCGTTTCATAGAGAAAGCCATCGCTGGTCAGGATATAGACCGTCGAGTCGATCGGTCTACCATTAGCTCCTGTGAACAGTGACAAATAGTAGGTCAATAAGCGTCCCGGCAGGTTGGCAGGAGACACTAAGTTGGTTCGGACAGTGACATCCCACGCGGCGACGGTGGCATCCTGTCCTACCCCCGTTTGAATCGGATCCAGGCTCCCGGTGGGCGGAGTGTCATTATCCGTGTTGGCTCCGGCGGGTCCCAAAATTGCCACGGTATAGAATCCCGTTGTTGGAGCTTGATAGACACAGGGTGTATAGCCATTTGCTACCCCCCCAGCCGGAACAGTATCGGGACCTGCCAGTTCTTGCGTTCGATTGCTGATTACCCCTTGCGCCGGATTGAGCGCATTTTGCGTCGAGCATTGGAAGGCAGCGGCAGCGGGGTTAACCACCTCCTGCCCGACCGGGGTAAAGGGCACCACTCCCGGATCAAATACCAGAATGTCCCCGTTATTCACCCCCATAGCACTGGAGCCGAGCAAAATCACTTCGCCCTGACGCGCATACACCCGCAACAGAGTCCGTCGAGTCAATAGGTTATACTGCCCGGTTCGCCATTCCAAATTGGCACGAAAGCCCGTGGGATTGGGAAACAGACTACGGCTGCCCTCTGCCTGCCCAGGCGCGATCGCGCCAACGGTGGAAAGAATGACCGTCGCCATTCCAGCCAGTCCTCGACAAGCATAAGTCAACCAACGGCATGACAGCATTAGTTTGCGCCTCCTTCAATCAGGAGATGGTTCTCCCTTGGTCACACATTTGCAGTCAACACCCTGGATGAAAAATTTAGTTGATGCGAACGCGGAAGCGAACAAACCCCACATTGGTGGTTGGCGTATTCGTCACCGTTCCCAAATCGAAGATCACCGCACCATTGGGATTGTTTTGATCGGGGCAAGAGTTGCCACTGGGCAGCGGCGCTAAGGGCGAAAATACCGTTCCTCCAGGCACTAATTCACCACTGCTACCGAGCTGCACCCGTGGACTGCCGCCAACCAGTTGGGTCAGCACAGGAATGGGATCGCAGATATTCACATCGATCGCGGGTTTGCCCCCATCCGACAGGAAATAGACCGTGTATTCGACTTCGTTGCCACTCCGGAGCGGTTCCGCCGGACTGACACTGAGCAGACCCACCGGAGACAACTGTGACCACCCTGCCGCATTGTCATTGGTATCGGTCGGATCATCGACAAAACTAGAGAAGGTCTGAGTTTGCCCCTCCCGAGTTACGGCAGTAATCCGTTTGACAATCCGGAAGTTAGGCAATCCTATAGCCGCTGAAGCCTGGTCATCTTCATTCGGATCGTCATTTCCAGGCGTGGAATCGCGATCGACTTGATCGGCACCCGTCACCTGCGCCGTATTGGTTACCGGAGCCGTGGTGTCCAGTCTGGCAGTAATCTGGAGCGTCGCTGTGCCGTTGGCGGGAACCGATCCCACATCCCACAGACCCGTTGTGTTGTCGTAGGTTCCCTGGCTGGGAGTGGCGGACACAAAGGTCAGTCCAGTTGGGAGGCGATCGGTAACCTGTACTCCTGTGGCTGTCGCGGGGCCCGCATTCGCCAGGGTCACGGTAAAGGTGACATTTTGACCTAAACTGGCGGCGGGTGTATCGACGGTTTTTCTTAAACTGAGGTCGATCGTGTCCGAAGAGATGATATTCAACAGGATCTGTTCCGGCGCACTAGGATAGTAAGTCCATAGATCTAAGGCCTTTGTGTTACCAAACGCAGCAAACACCCGATCGTTCGGACTCGCTGCCGTATTAAACCCAAGTTCTAAACTACTATTTGGGGGATTGGGCGCGTTGGCGGCTAAGGGTTGATTTACCCCCGGCCCTACTAATGTCCCAGACTCTGGCAAAATATAACCGCGATCGTCATAGAAGGCAGAGGTACAGGGAGCGGCAAAGGGAGGACAAACATTCCCTGGTGCGTTCAACAGGCGTAATATGGGCGACCCATTGGGGGCATTTTCCACATCCAGCAGAGGGAAGTGGTATTCCCCGGTTCGCAACACAAGCCGCACCTGATAGTCTGTGCCCACCGGAAATGGTGTGCCACTGTTATCTAAGCCATCCCAGTTAACCGTGGCGGTTCCAGCATTCCGGCGACCTCGCAGCACCCGATTTTGAGGATTGGTTGGATCAAAATCCACGCCATCCCGGCTAATCACTAATTGAAAACTATGCTCTAGATTCGCCTGATAGGTAAACGTGCCACCCGTGTTAAAGAAGCTATTATTGGCACCGGCTGTCCCCGTAAAGGTCAAACTGTTCGGGGCAATGGCTGGGGCAACTGCTATGGGTGGAATTCTTAAGGCAGCAATTACGGTCGGATCGGGCTGCGAAAAGAAAATCGGAAAGGCAGGTGGACGAAAATTAATTTCACCCGGACGATCGAGCAACTGGTCGGTCGTCGTCACCACGTCTCGTTCCAGCGCTACCGGTTCCCCATTGTCATTCACGGTAAACCCAGAATTATTGCCGTAAATCACAAACCCATTGGGGTCAATACCATTCAGCCCCGTCTCGTACAGGTAACCATCACTGGTCATGGCAAAGACGGTGGAGTTAACCAGACGACCATTGGCTCCGGTAAACAGTGCCAGGTAATAACTAAACAGCCGCCCATTAATATCTAGCGTGGAGGTAGCATCTGCCCGTACCGTCACATCCCAGGCGGCTACCGTGGAATCCTGACCCGCCCCCGTTTGCACAATCGGAATACTGCCACTAGGAGCTGTATCTCCGGTTGAGTTGAGTCCAGAGGGTCCCGTAATCACCACGGTATAGATGCCTGTGGTAGGAGCGACATAAGAACAGGGAGCATACCCACCCGGCACATTTCCCCCCGGAATCGTATCGGGACCGGCTAATTCCTGAGCGCGAGTGGTAATTTGCCCCAGGGCGGCATTACCCAGAGCGGTGCGTTGGTCATTACAGGAGAATGATGCTACCGGGGGAATGACTTCCTGACCGATCGCCGGAGTTAACAGGTCAAAGTTTGGGCCAGCCGTAGGATCTGGTGTCACTAACCCAGGGTCATAAATCAAAATATCGCCCAGGTTCACCCCCACCGCACTGGAGCCAGTCAGAATCACTTCTCCGGCATTGGCATACACCCGTAACAGAGTACGGCGGGTCACGAAGTTAGCATATTGCACGGTGGGTGCCCGCCATTCAATATTGGCGCGGTTGCCCGTTGCCGTTGCGGGGTAGAGGTTGCGACTCCCTTCTGCCTGGGCGGCGGGTGTGCCCCACCATAGCGCTAAACCAGAAATAACCAGGCTAGAAACGGTTTTGAACGCGGTAGATTTGCGAACCACTGATGCCACCACTATCTATTTCCTCCTTCAATCTGGAGGTCCTCCTCCTGAACCACCACGTCAATCTCGCGAATATCCCTAAACAAAAATTCCACCCGTCGATCACGGGCATAATCCACCCGATCGCGTCCGGGAGTTAACGGTCGTCGTTCACCCAAGGAACGAATCGTCATCCGTTCGTTGGCAATACCCCGGCGCAACAAATAATCCCGAGCGGCTCTCGCCCGTCGCAGTCCCAGTTCCAGGTTGTAAGCGTCACTGGCACGCGGATCGGTATGCCCTTCAATGTCCACCAGAATCGTGGGATTTGCCTGTAAGACCTCAGCAATGCGATCAAGAACTCGCGCCGTTGCCGGAATAATGGTTGCCTGGTCGAGCGCAAAGTGAATTTTGTTCGGCACCGTCAGCCGAATCGGCGTTTCGGGGGGTGGCTCGACTTGCGGGGGCGGGGGTTGTTGAAATGGCGTGACACAAACGGGCTGGGAAGAAGACGGTTGCGCCGCTGGGGTATCTGGCAAGGTGTCGGCGGCTGCCCGAATCAGCGCAGGGCTAGCGGGTTCCGAAGTGCCGGTGTTGGGTAAGGTCGCGATGGCACTAATGCGATCGCCAATCCGCAGATTACTCAGGGTTGCCTCAAACTTCCCAGTGGCATCAGCTTCCGTGGTCGCGATCGGTTCCGTTAATGCCTGATCCGCCTCTGCCCCAGTAACTCGATACAACTGAATCTGAGATCCCGGATCCGCCTGCCCAAACACCTGTACCGCTTGAGCTTGAGTTGACGCTTGCAGCAGGGGTGATTCCGAAGCGGTGGTGGTTTGACTGAGCGCAAAGAACTCCCGACTAATAAATTGGGGTGCATCGATCGCGGCATTGCCCGTATAGATCCGCCGATTGTTCGTATTCCGAGACGGATTCGCCCCATCCCCCCGTTGAAAATCAATTACCCCCGTTCCCTGCGTTCCCTGTTGCGTCACCAGGTCAATGCTGAGTCCTTCCAAAGCCGTAAAGCGATTGGATAGAATTTGGTTCCGCCGACTCTGGGGATAGGCAGCAACCACCACACCGGGGCCCGCCTGCTGCACAATCTGGTTGTCCGTTACCTGATGATCATTGCCCATTAAGTAGATCGCGGCTCGTCGCAACCGTCGCCCATTAAAGGCAATTTGGTTATTGGTAATCTGCACCGCGCCCTGCGGTTTAAACAGATACACCCCACTGCCATCATTGCCACAGACCAGATTGCCCGTGATTTGGGATTGGTCAATCTGACCTTCTAAGCGAATCGCATCCGGCATTCCCGCTAACCCATTACTGGTCAGCACATTCTCACTCACCCGCAATTGGGCAGCATTCACCGAGGTGATAATGGCGCTGCCATCATGGTGAGCAATCCAATTCCGCCGAATGTCAACATTCTTGCCATTGAATACATAAACACCAAACGCCGATCGCACCGGAGGTTGGGTATATAAATCAGTGGCGGTCAACGGTGCTGCCGGAGTACGACTGGGTGAGATGCCAAGCCAGTTATTTTCCAGCGTCACGGTGGTTGCCGGCCGATCGTCGGGATAGAACGGCGCGAAGTTGGCGGGAGTCGGTTGCTGGCTAATGTCCGGTGGGGGCAAGCGATGGGCAATAAAAATATCGGCAGGCGGTGTCGTCACCGTCAAATCCCCAGTCGCTGTAAAGCCATACAGACTTAAGCCGCGAATCACCACTCCTTCCACCGACACGGTGAGACCGCGAAAGATCTGTCTGCCACTGGCGGGAGTAATTGCCACGATCGGGACGGGAATCGTCAGTTCATTAATCGCCGATCGCTCCGCCTGATACCCCGGTTGGGTAGAACCATCCAACACCGTACCGGGACGCTCCAACGGTGGTAACTCGGATTCGAGGGCGATCGTGGTTTGGTCAGCCGGGAGATTAAATTCAATCTGGGACGAAACCTCTCCCGCTAAGGAATTAACCTGCGCTCGTTCCGCCTCAGAAAGCTGGTCTAACGGGAGGCTACCATTGACAATCAAAATCGCTTCCCGCAGCGTCAGAGCATCATCGGCTTGGACTGCCGCATCTAAGCCACTATTCACCGTCACCCGATAGGGCGGCACCACCGGAGGCTGTTTGGCGGGATTGGCGATCGCGGGGCTGATGCCTAACCATCCCATCGATGTCCCAGCCAGCAGGGCGGGTAACCGGGAGAGGACGGGAGCCACCACTGACAATGTTGTCATAGAGTCAAACTGTGATTTCATTGCTCCTGCCCTCGCAATAAGGATGCTCCTCCCCCGGGCAGGAGTTGGGTTTGTGATACGGGTTTCACGGTGTCAACAGGTGGAATTTTGAGGACAGGTTGAGCTTCAGAGGTGGGATTGACCTGGAAACTGGGGGCTGACTGCGAGGTGGGTGTCGCCGGAGCCGGAGCTTGATTTGCCACAGGCTGAATCACGGATTCCTGCTGTTGCGGGGGCGCAATATTTTCCTTCCGCAACCCACCCAGCGTATTGTTCAACTTGACGGATAAGCCAAAGTACAGCCCATCTTTGTGGCGATCGCCAAAGTCGCGATCGTTAATCCCGCCAAAGTTGTAGCCGACAGCCATCCGTAGGTTAGGCGTGAGGTAGTAGCCCACTTCTGCCAGTAAACCAACTTCGCTAAAATCTGTGACCGATTGCCCAATCCAGCGCACTTCTCCGGCAATATCCCAGCGATACCCTAAGCGATAGGTGGCGCGGAACTGTGCCAGATTAATCGCATTCGTCCCGACCAGATCCTTCGCGACAAAGGATTTAGACTGGCGCAAAGCATACTTACCTGCAAATTCCCATCGATAGTTCGGGGCATAAATCGCTTCCAGGGACACCAGATGCGCCGTCGAACCAGTGCCACTGCCCACCAGAATCGAGTCGGGAGTTGTTGCCGGATTTTGCCGAAACTCATAACTGAGCAGGGCATTAAATTTGTCATCCGTCGGATTCCGGTAAGCTAACCCGACTTTGACGTTGACCGTATCCGCCAATCCCGTATCTTCCAGCAATTGGTTGGCAAAATTTGCCTGCTGGTACCGCGCCAGCACCGTCAGGGCAGGAGATAACTTTCCGGCGGCGGCGGCTGAGATCACCATGCTGTCCCCCGCCTCTGTATCCCGGTACTCAAACCGACCGCTGGCTTTGAAGTTGGGATTGTCGAAATATTCCAACCCGACGCTATAGCTGTCGCCCTCCGTAACCCCGATGACCGAGGAACTCTGACCAACCGCCACGGGGGTAATAAACTCCTGACCCGCCGCCGTATAGACAAAGATGTCACCGAAAATCCGCTCGTATGCCAGACTGAGTCGCAACCCAGGTGCAATCAGGAGGCGATGGTTCACCCCGATCGCGCCCTGGCTGGTCAAGCCACCGAGACTATTCAACAGCGAGTAGCGTCCGGTCACGGTCATATCGTCAGACACCTTCTGATCCACCAACATGTCTAAGCTGGTAATCGAATTACTGCGGAAGTTTTCGTTACCATCAATAAACTGTTGTGCCAAGCGCATGGTTAGACCGGGCATTGCCGCCCAATCCAACGCAAAGGTCGTGCGGCTGGGATAGATCGGATCGCTACTGCTTAAGTTCCGTTCATCCTGTGCCCGAAAAGTCAGGGTCTTGGTCAGCGGCCAGTTCAAACGGGAGACGAGTTGATTACTCTCCCCACTCAGCCGATCGGGAAAGATGCGATCGTCCCGGGTGCGATTCACCCAATCCAGTCCCAACTCAACCGCGCCAATTTTTTGGGTCAATCCGGCACGAATTGTCGTCAGACTGTTATCAACCCGGTTGCCGGGAATCGGGTCGCGACTGGGATTAAATAAATCTCCAATGCCCACACTGGCGATCGCTGAAATTCCCCGTCCGGCGGGGGCAATGCCAAAGTTGACCTCACGATCGATCTGGAACTGAAGTTGCGTGGTCGGCGACACCTTAGCGGCTAAGTCCGCTCCATACCGAGTTTGTCCCGGCGTAAAGCTGAAGGTGGCATTGTTGGAAAAGCCTTCCTCCACCGAGCGATAGTAGGCGCGGGCAAAGACTCCCGGCACTACCTTACCAAACGCCTCAACCCGATAGGCATTGCCGTCAATATCTCCCAGAAACACAGAAGTATTGAGGGAGCGAGCAAATTCAGCCGTCAGTTGCCCACTTTTGCCCAGGGGCAGCATCAAGTCAGCGCCATATAGCTCAAAGTCGCGATCGCCCTGGTCTTCCCGGAAATAGGTCGCCCCCAGCCAACTTTCCCGACCTAATTCTCGGGAGAAATGGTACTGGAGCCGTCCCGCATAGATGTCGTTACTGCCAGCACTATCGTACTGATAGGTGACAACAATCTGCCGTACCAGTGTCCGCCCGAAGATATCGAAATCCGTTTGCAGAATCGGTCGGCGGAACAACAGCGCCCCGCGATCGTAATCAATTTCGTAATCCAGCGTCCGACTTAACGGTTTCCGCTCAATTACCGTCCCCGGACGACCTAATTCCTGGGTTTCGATGTAGACATTTTCACTGCCACCAATTAGCAAGCGGCGGGACAAAAAGTAATAGCCACTGGTGCCGTTAGGCGCGATCGTGTCTCGCTGGAACCCCTCAACGTTATTGGCGTATATCCCTGTGATCTGGAGATTGCCCAGGTTGTAGTTCAGCTTCAAACCATGCAGTTGCCGATTGGTTGCCGTGAAATACTGCGATGCCCGAGCAAACTCGGAGGTGGTGTAATCCCCCCACATCAAAAAGTCGGTGCCAGCGCCCACGACCGGGGAGGTGCGTTCCAGTTTGGCAAACACACTGTCGATCGAGGGGGTCATGTAATCCACGGTGGAACTATCGCCAAAGGTGGGATAGACCTGATCACAAAACTGCGGATCGCGAAATAGCCGGGTCGTCCCGTCACACTGCTGGTTTAACGGTCGCTGGTTATTAAACGCCCCAGTAAACAACCATTCCCCAATTCGTCCCGAGGCAAAGACCGCAATTCCAACATCGGCACGCGTGCCATCGTCAAAATACTCAGGACTGAGAAAATCCCGGTAGCTGCCGTAATAATCCAGACCTGCCGCCCCCACCCGCAGATTAATCGTTCCCGATACGATGAACGGACGCAGATTCGTAATAAACTCTGCCTGGGTATAGGTTTCCAGGGGGGCATCCAGAGTCGCCGGACGCTGCACTTGCGCCAGGGGAGGCTTGGGTAAGTTGGGCGTATCAACACTGGGCTGACTGAGTTGCGTCACAGGAACGCGATACAGTTGATCCGGCTGGTTTGGCGGTCGTTTCAGCAGATCCGATCGATCGATCGCCGCCCGAATCCGTACCATCTGTGGTTCCAGACTGGACTGAAGTTGAGCCGCAAATTGCCCATTCCGCGCCAGAACTTGAAAGCCAGGGCGATCGCGATCGTAATCTGCCCCCACAAACTTGCCAGCACTGGCGGTCAGGGTAACAACGACCTCTTGAGCAATCCGCTGTCCGGCATCATCTAGAATCTGCCCAGTCACCGTCATTACCGATCGCCCATCTGCCGGAATCCGCAGGGGTTCCTCCGGTGGCAAAAACTCGATCGTGGCGGTGGTTTCTTTGACTGTCACTGTGACACTGACGGGCGTTCCGCCTTCAGGCTGCACCGTTAAGGTATTCTCTCCCTCCTGAAGGGGGATTTGATACCAGACCTGAGTGGCAGTGGTATCGGTGCGATCGACCTGGGTCGGCGTAGCCGCATTAATCGGCTGACCATTCACCGTTACCGTCACTTTGGTCGTCGCCGGGTATTGCACGACTAGATTCGTCGCCCGTTCCCCCATAACCGATGCCTGGGGACTGAGAATCCGCACTTCTGAAGCGGCTAGATCAACAGGTATCCCTGAAGGTGAGCCAGTCGGATCTGCCGGAAGCTGTGCCACTGGACTCCCAATTGCGGCGGCTAATGCCCGAACATCCAGGGATTTAGGATGAGAAGTAGGTTGAAACTGTAATGCTGCCGTTGCCGCTACGGACGATGGGGTTGAACGATCGCTGGCACGAACGGGTATCGCTACTAGCCCAATCGCCCCCAGCACCGTCGTCAGCAACCCTAAGCTAGCGATCGTAGAAGTCATTCGCATACTACCGCTTGCCCTCCACTCCAAAGGTTGGCGTGACCGCAAAATTCATCCGCACCATGCCGCCCGGAGCCAGACGCACCAAGCGCGAAGCACTATTCCCTTCAATCCGATAAAGGTTAGGTGCCAGGGTATATCCCGGCAGACTGGTTAAATCCAGCGTTCCAGTTCGCAAACCAGAAACCGCATAGGGCAGCGAGAACAACCCATCCGCATCGGTGGTAATCCGGTTGCCGTCATCCATGAAGATTACGGCATTAGGTACTCCTGGCTCACCGGGTTGCTGTTCGCCATCAAAGTTTTTATCCACAAAGACCCGTCCCAGAACCGTGCCGCAATCGGACAGGATACCGGGACGCACACGCACCAGGTAAGTAGCTTCCGGACTGCTAACCTCTCCTCCTGCCGGATTCACCGCGATCGCCACCGCCCGGTTGCGTCCATTGCCTCGAATGGCTTCCGGACTGACTAAGACGGCATAGGCGATCGTCAGGGTTTGTTGCGGCGCTAAGGGCCCAGCGTAGGAAAAGGCAATCTCACGACCATCGACCCTCGGAGCTGGCAGGTCAACCGTCGTAGACCCACTATCGGCTGAAGCAACCGAGCCCCGTAGCGACCCCGAGGTATAGCTGAATCCCAGGGGCAGATTGTCATCCACCACTAAGTTACTGACTGGACTGCCGCCGGTATTCCGGATTTGCAGACGGTAGACAATGGTGTCGCCCGGTTCTGCCGCCCCGCGATCGGCGGTTTTGACGATCTCTAGACGTTCTGAGACGATCGGAACCGTGACGGTATTCGATGTAGCGGTGATCCGGGGAGCACCAGGTTCTGCCCGATAACTAGCACTCGCGGTATTGGGAATAATGGTGGCCTGCTGGGCGAATGCAGACCAACCCTGGTAGTTCAGCCACCCTGCAAGGAAAACCAGCGGTAGATAGCGTAGCGGCTTGAACCCCAACCGTTTCGTTGGAGGTTTCATTCAAAAATTCAGGGCTATTTCTAAACTGCAATGTTGTCAAACAAACCTTGAATGTGAGGAGCGCGAGTGTGTGAGGTGAGAAGAATAAGCACCTGATGATTTAACGACTTGACCCATCCCATCTACGGTGACAGCAGCAAGTCAACCTGTAATTGATCCGGGGATCAACTCCGTGATTTTACAGAAAAAGATAGATACTTGGCAAACACCTACATAACTTTACAAACAGCGAACTACCCCAATGCGTTTACTCAAGGAAGTCGAATCAATTCTTCAAGAAAAGATTATATAGCGATCCCGCATTTCAGCAACCCTCAGGAGCAAATTCCCGGTTGGGACTAGGTTGGGGCGATCGCGGCTTTCACACTGCGACAGAACGCTTCTATCTCTTGCAAGCCCTTAGCGGCTGGAGGCTCTGCCAACCGCTTGACCACCGCACTGCCAACGATCGCTGCATCGGCACCCCATTCCATCACCTGACGGGCATGCTCCGGTTGGGAAATGCCAAACCCCACACCGATCGGTTTATCCGTGACAGTACGGAGTTCAATCAGTAAATCTTTCACCCTGGCTTCCAATTGCGTCCGCATTCCCGTCACCCCCGTGGTACTGACGAGATAAATAAACCCCTGCGATTTGGCAGCGATCGCCATAATTCGCTCTTTAGGACTGGTCGGAGCCACGAGTAGGGTGACTTCAATCCCGTGTGCCACCGCCGGTTGTAACAAACTTTCCGCCTCTTCCAATGGCAGATCAGGAACCACTAACCCCTTGACTCCCGCCGCTGCAATCTGTTGCAAAAACGGCTCAATGCCCCGGTTCAGAATCGGGTTGTAGTAGGTAAATAAAATAATTGGTGCCCGTAGCTCCGGTGACACCTGGCGTACCATCTCCAAGACCGCATCCAACTTGGTACCTCGCTGTAAAGCTCGGGTCGCGGCAGCTTGAATCACCGGACCATCGGCAAGCGGATCGGAATACGGGACACCCAATTCAATTAAATCAGCCCCACTGCGATCGAGCACTTGCAACGCTGCCGCCGTAGTCTCCAAATCCGGATCTCCGGCGGTAATGAAGGGAATTAAGGCACAGCGAGCATGGCTTCGCAGGAACTCGAAGCAGTCAGAAACGGAGGTCATCAGAGCCTGTGGAATTTTAAGGTACAGGGTATAGGGTACAGGGAAACGGAACCCGGATACACCCCGATCGCCTATTCCGGTTGAGCAGCCGCCTGTTCTTGTTCGATCTCAGCCTGGAGTTGGGCTAATTCTTCCGGCGTGAGGGACTCCAAACGCTTTTGCAGCGCCGCCTCCTCATAGTCTCGTCGCTGCTGGTGATAGGTCATACGCCCCGTCACGGCTCGTAGCACGTAGGTCAGCAACCAGACCACTAACCCACCGACGAGCACCGCCTGACTCCAAATACCCGCCGTCGCACTCTCCACCCCAACCGCTTGTAAGCCGCCGTAGAGCAAGCCGCCAGCGATAAACACTCCCAAGCCGATCCACAGGGCATCAATCCGTCGCATGGTAATATGGCTCTCCCCCGTTAGCCCCCAATTTGCCGCCGCTTCGGACGGAAATTTAAAAATGGTGATAGTAGCAACAACCCTGGAAAGAAGAAGAAGACCAGGAAATACATAAAGCCCCGCTCCAGCGAACTGGCAACATACCACCGAGCTTGCAGGTAGAAATACAACATGGCTGGAATCACAACCAAAAAGGCACCAGCCAACGCGAGATATAGTAGGGCAATGTCCAGTTCAACAGTCATAAGGTTTAGCAGGACTTAAATAGTGCAATCACGTTCCCGATCGGGGAACAGCCCTATTCTACTCGCTTGCTTCCCCGGAAACCAGAGACTTGAATATAAGACTTCTGATGGCAGAGCATCAGGTTTGTTGTCTAGGTTGGCAACAATGCTGGTAATATAAACGAGTGGCATTGTTCACCACAGCAGCGGCATCTGAATTCAGATATTTTTTCTGAAGTGCAGAATCGATGCTAAATTATTGGCTAGCATAGAGGTTATCCTCTGATCGCAAAGCTAATTGAACCCAACTATCGGGGGCATGGCGGAATGGTAGACGCTACGGACTTAGCGATTTGAGCCTTGGTAGAGGAATCTATCAAGTGAATGCTCTCAAATTCAGGGAAACCTAAATTTAGGACGATCAACCCCGGTTTGGTCATACCTCCTAAACATGGCAATCCTGAGCCAAGCCGACCAATTATCCGCAGATTGCGTATGGTCGGAAGGTGCAGAGACTCGACGGGAGCTACCCTAACGTTGATTCAACACGGGTAAAGGGAGAGTCCAATTCTCAAGGATGACGAAGATGTTGCTTCGAGCCGCAGCGAAAGTTGCAGGAGAATGAAAATCCGTTGACCGCAAGGTCGTGAGGGTTCAAGTCCCTCTGCCCCCATCCTTACAGCAATAAACCAACGGCAACCATCCGAAACCTAGCCGATCGAAGATGGAGTCGTTGTTACGACGTGTCTCAACCCAGCAAGCCAGCAAGGGCGATTCGTTGCCCTTTCAATTAGTTGGCAGAATGCTGGAAGAGCCACTATTGCAACATATAAACTGACTTCAGGAGGAGGTGGCGATCGCTAGACTTGCCCTAAATGGGTGATCACGGTTCCTCATTCTGTCACCTATGATTTCAGGCAGGTCATTCTTTCGTCGGCAATTTTTCTCATCTCATCCTGCCTCAAGTTGCATAATTTTAATTTTCACCTAGATAGATTGACTAAAAGCAGTCGCAAGTGACCTATCGCCCATCAAGTTCGCTGCCCTATCAACACCACTAGATTCTGTTTTTCATTGAACAGTGAAAAAATTCTATCTCCAGTATGATACTTAAATGAATTAAGTGTTTTTACTGAAGTTATGTATCCTTTCAGATCCATATCGTAGTCAGTATCCCATGATGCACATCACTGTAACGGTTCCGAAAAATCACTTGCGGTTGCTTCCGGCTATCACAGAGGTTAGGGGTTTTCTCTAATATCCTGAGGAAGAGACCATTGTGACTTGCAGACTGGATCAGGTCTTGCGTCAATGCGGCGATCGCCAATTGAGTTCCCATCAACTCATCTCTGGTTTAGTTCAATGGCTGTTTTAACATGCGTCAGAGCAAAACCTTTTCGTATCCTGAGTGCCTATGATGATCAGGGATTCCCTACCAGATGCCTATCGTGATGAACCGTCCTTTCGGTTTAATCGATCGGGTCGGAATATCCAACTCGCTCAGGATATTCTTTATAGTTTCCTGCTAGAAATCGTTAAGAAATAGCCCCCTGAAGAAGTTTTATTAGAGTTCAAACGGTTATTTATTTATCACGTTGACTCTGTAAATTCAGAGGCAATGCAGGCTGTTTATGACATTGTTTTTAGCAACAACGAGGAAGAGTTTAGAAACACCCTCAAACGCTGCTGCTACATTTTAGTGAATAACTGGGATGCCAGTCGTCACTATAAGCCAATTCAAGAACTGATCCAACTGTTTGCCGATCCTTGCTTTAACCGCCATACAGCTTCGCCCACATTGAAGCGGTTACGTCTCTGGTTGACTAATTTTATTAATGGCAAAGATTTTGAAGAACTCAAATTATTTGCCTCTCGCTATGAGGAACTCGGACGAGGACCGTGGAGTTCACGCTATACATCTTACCTGTTAGTCCCGCAATATATTGATTTACGCAATCCGATCGAGCAACGGGAAGCTGCTAGAGCATTATCCAAACAATTAAAAGATCGGTTTAAGTTTGATTTAGCGATGTATATTGCCCGATCGCAAACCCGTTCTGCGAGTGAGCGTCCCCCGAAAAATCCCACGGCGTTAGGGGATGAAGTGCTACGCCTTATTAAAACGATCGTGGCAAAGCGGGGCCCGTTTAGCTATGTCAACTTAGCCAATATTTTTGTCAACCAAACCCAAAATCTCATCTACAACGACTTTAAGCAAAGCCTGTTAAATTACCTGATGTTTGCCATAGATAGCCAGAGCTTTGCGGACATGTTGCGGTCAAGTTTAAGTGAGAAACTTGAGCCGCTTTATACAAATCACGGGGAAGAAACGGTCAGTAATGCGCTGGTGCTGAGAACCTGTAACCGAGTCATTGACTACTTGACCACCGAGGGGCATGAAGAACCTTCCGCGTTATTTGCCATGTTACTTTCCCAAGGGAACCCCATTACCCTGGTGACGGTACTCCTCAAAATCATCTTAATTTGTAAGCATTCCCGTACTCATTTAGAATCCCGAATTGCTGTCCTGATTAAGTATTACCAGGACTATCCAGAAGACGAATGTGCCTGGGTGGTTAACTTCCTGGAAGTATTTAACGTCACCTTTGCGATTCATGCGGAAAATGTCCAGTACAATCTGGTGAAAATGGCACCCGAACCACCGCAACAGCCCCAGTTTTTTGATCCGGATACCTATCGAATTTTTTCCCAACTAAAAAATGAAGCTGAAGTTGAATATATTCCCGAATTGCCTACCTCCGAAGAAACCTCACTAGAGGAATAGGACAGGGCATGAGGAAATGTCACTTGCCTAACTCGCTCATCCGACTCAATTGGGCATCTAATTGGGCTAGTCCCGCTCCGGCGGTTTCTGCCAAAATGCTAATCAGGCGATAGCAAGCCACTACACTCAAAATGACTCCGGGTGAAAATAGTTGATCCAGTAACGCGATCGCGGTCGCTTCAAACACCCCGATTCCTCCGGGCGCACCAGGAACCACTAAGCCCAGTAACCAGGCGACACTGAAGGCACTGAGGACAAGCAAAATTTGCGCTGGGGCGATCGGACTGAGGGCCAGAAAGGTGATCAGAAAGCCCAACCCTCGCAGCAGCAAAAATCCCAGTTCCCCCAATAGCGGCACGATTGGATAGTGATCCAGGCGAAAGGGAGAAGAACTATCGGCGGCTTCACGGTTAGCAGGTACCTTGGCTCGACTCAGGCGTTGAATCAGTTGATTCAAAACGATCGGATGGACAGATAGCAACACCGCCACCAGTCCCGCAACTTGCAACACGATCGCGGGGAAACCATATTTAGCGACAATCTGTTGACTACACAATAAGGCAATCAGCAAGGCTGAGGCTGCCATCAACAGAGGTTCTAACAACACACTGACCGTTGAGGCGGCTAACGACGCTCCGGCGGTGGTGGCGGCAGTGATCCGCCCGTAGTAATGCCAAATATTCCCCGGTAAATATTTCGCAATATTAGTCTTGAGATAGGCTTGGATGATCCAACCCCGATCGATCGGTTGGCGAAAATCTCGCAAAATCTGGCTCCATACCCAACCGGCAAAAGTATGTGCCAGTAAGGTGACTCCCAGGGCGATCGCTAAACCTGCCCACCCCGACGCACTAATCTGAAGCTGGGTGACGCTTTGCCAATTCTCCTTGAGTACCTTCGCTAAGAAGAACAGGGTTCCCCCCAGGATTGCCCAGCGCAGCCAGGGTTTTAGCTTTGCCCCGATCGCTTTCATAAATGAATTTCGATGATCAACCTGCGGATTGCCAACCTTAAACCATTCAGAATACCAAACTTAACCCGCACAAACTTGTACGAACACGATAAGCTTGAGTCATTTGAATGCAAGACCGTTATGGTGTGAGTGTGGCATCAATATGCGTGTTTTATTGATTTATCCCCAATTTCCTAAAAGCTTTTGGTCGTTTGAAAAAGCACTGGAACTGGTAGACCGCAAAGCCTTGCTACCGCCTTTAGGTTTAGTCACTGTCGCGGCAATTTTACCTCAGGAATGGGAGTTTAAACTGGTCGATCGGAACGTGCGATCGGTGACCAATGCTGAATGGGAGTGGGCAGATTTAGTCATGCTCTCTGCCATGATTGTCCAAAAAGAAGATTTTCTTGAGCAAATTCAGGAAGCCAACCGTAGAGGCAAACCTGTCGCCGTGGGGGGACCCTATGCCACTGCCCTGCCTCAAGAAGCAGCCCAGGCAGGAGCAAACTATTTAATTTTAGATGAAGGGGAAATCACCCTACCCTTGTTTGTAGAAGCGATTCAGCAGGGGCAAACTCAGGGCACGTTTCGTGCCGATGGGGAAAAACCCGATGTCACCAGTACCCCAATTCCCCGGTTCGACCTGCTGGACTTCACAGCCTATGATAATATGTCGATTCAGTTCTCGCGGGGTTGTCCCTTTCAATGCGAATTCTGCGACATTATTGTGCTGTACGGTCGTAAGCCCCGCACGAAAACCCCTCAGCAACTTTTAGCCGAGCTAGAACGTCTGTATGACTTGGGTTGGCGGCGAACCGTTTTTATGGTGGACGATAATTTTATTGGTAATAAGCGCAACGTTAAGTTACTGCTGCGTGAGTTAAAACCCTGGATGGCAGACCATGGGTATCCCTTCCATTTCAATACCGAAGCTTCGGTGGATCTTGCTCAAGATCAAGAATTGATGGATCTGATGGTAGAGTGCAATTTCAATGCCGTGTTTTTAGGGATTGAAACGCCGGATGAAGCCAGTCTGTCCCTGACGCAAAAATTTCAGAATACCCGAGATTCGCTCTCGGAAGCGGTTGAAGCGATCGTGCGATCGGGGATACGGGTGATGGCAGGCTTCATTATTGGGTTTGACGGGGAAAAACCAGGCGCGGGCGATCGGATTGTGCGGTTTGTCGAGCAAACAACCATTCCTGTGGCATTCTTCAGCATGTTACAAGCGCTGCCGGATACTGCCCTGTGGCATCGGTTAGAACGCGAAGGACGGCTCCGAGACAAAGTCGCCAATATTAACCAGACCACCTTAATGAACTTTGTCCCCACCCGTCCGTTAGAAGAGATTGCCCAGGAATATGTGCAAGCGTTTTGGGAACTTTACGATCCGATGCGCTATCTGGAACGCACCTATCGCCATTTTCGTCAGATTGGTGTCCCGAAATGTCCGAGTCGGTTGCGTAAAGTCGATTGGGTCGGGATCCGAGCCTTACTGACTATGTGTTGGCGGCAGGGAGTAGTCCGAAAAACTCGGTGGAAATTCTGGCTGAATCTGATTGGCATTCTGCGGCATAATCCCGCTGTTTGGCAGCATTATTTAGCCGTCTGTGCCTTAGGCGAACACTTCCTAGAATATCGGCAGATTGTCCGCGATCAGATCGAAACCCAATTAGCGGATTATTTAGCCACAGAGTCACCCCGAGCAGTCACCGCTTCAGATGACCCAATACTGCGACAACTAGCCAGCTAATTAGATTGCATAGAGTTACTCAGAATCACAAGGAGCCTGCGTTTTAATGCGAGTTTTATTGGTTTATCCGCTATTTCCCAAAACGTTCTGGTCTTATGAAAAGATTCTGGAATTGGTCGATCGCAAAGTCCTCCTGCCACCCTTGGGACTGATCACCGTCGCCGCGATCTTGCCGCAAACCTGGGAATTTAAACTGGTTGATCGCAATGTGCGATCGGTGACAGAGGCGGAATGGGAATGGGCAGATCTGGTCATCCTCTCGGCCATGATTGTGCAGAAAGCGGATCTGATCAGCTTAATTCGGGAGTCCAAGCGGCGGGGTAAACGGGTCGCCGTTGGCGGGCCCTATCCCACATCTGTACCCGAAGAAGCAGCAGCGGCTGGAGCCGACTTTTTGATTTTGGACGAAGGGGAAATTACCCTGCCGATGTTTGTGGAAGCGATCGAGCGAGGTCAGACCCAGGGAATCTTCCGCAGCGATGGGGAAAAACCGGATGTCACCAGTACCCCAATTCCCCGCTATGACCTGCTGGAATTTGATGCCTATGATTCCATGTCCGTTCAATTCTCGCGGGGGTGTCCCTTTCAGTGCGAATTCTGCGACATTATTGTGTTGTACGGACGCAAACCCCGCACCAAAACGCCCCAACAACTCCTGGCAGAACTGGATTACCTGTATGAACTGGGGTGGCGCAGGGGCGTGTTTATGGTCGATGACAATTTCATCGGCAACAAGCGCAACGTCAAACTGCTGCTGAAAGAACTGAAAATTTGGCAACAGGAACACCAATATCCTTTCCGGTTTAATACCGAAGCCTCCGTGGATCTGGCAGAGGATCCAGAATTAATGGACTTGATGGTGGAATGTTACTTTGATGCGGTGTTTCTGGGGATTGAAACGCCCGATGAAGCCAGCCTATCCCTAACCCGCAAGTTTCAAAATACCCGGAGTTCGTTGATTGAGTCAGTTCAGAGCATTACTAAAGCTGGACTGCGCCCGATCGCGGGGTTCATCATTGGCTTTGATGGGGAACAGGCCGGGGCCGGCGATCGCATTGTCCGGTTTGCCGAAGCCACTGCCATTCCTACTACCACCTTTGCCATGCTGCAAGCGCTACCTAATACTGCCCTGTGGCAACGCTTAGAAAAAGAAGGACGACTCTATAGCAAAGACAGCGAACTCAACCAAACGTCGCTGATGAACTTTGTGCCCACTCGTCCCTTAGAGGACATCGCCAGAGAATATGTAGAGGCGTTCTGGCAGTTATATGATCCTGAGCAATATCTCGATCGCGTGTATCGCTGCTTCCTGATGCTGGGTGCGCCCAAATGTAAAGCTCCTGCTAAATTGCCCAGCCTGATAGATCTGCGGGCACTGGCGATCGTCTGCTGGCGGCAGGGAGTCGTGCGGAAAACTCGCTGGAAGTTCTGGCACCATCTATTCAGCATGATCAAAAATAATCCGGCAGTCTGGGAACACTACCTGACCGTCTGTGCCCATAATGAACACTTTATTCACTATCGGCAGATTGTGCGCGAGCAGATTGAAGCTCAGGTAGAAGCCTACTTAGCCCAGGTCGCCAAGCAAACCGTAGAACAACCACCCAGTCCGCAGTTCACTGCCGTGTCGTAGTGAGAGATCAAAGGGGCGAACATAGTTCGCCCTGACTATCCCTGAAAAGGTCGTGATCACATTTCAGCGCGATCGCAGACTGCTGCTTAGATCAGCTTGATGGCTCGGAAAGCAAAATATAAGCTGATCGCCGTCGCGAATGCACCACCCAACAACACAAAGTAGATTAATACGCCGCCCATTTTAGATCTCCTTTCTTACTAACAAAACTATACAAAACAATGGCACCCCACAGTGCAGTAGGATGCATACAGACAATGGGGCATGGTCGGGTGACTGTCCCACCTGATTGTTTGAATTTCTATCGCTGCACTCCTGATTTATGCCATCTGTGATTCCTGTTCCCCTTCCAGACCACGCCTACACAATTGCGATCGCATCCGGTCACTTAGACCAGTTGGGCAGCCAGATGCGCCAATTAACCAAGCTGGGCAGTCAAGTCTTAGTCGTCTCCAATCCCACCATCTTCCGGCATTATGGCGATCGCGCGATCGCCGCTCTCCAGTCCGCTGAATTTGAAGTGGGACACTGCATTCTGCCCGCCGGGGAACGCTACAAAACCCCCGCCACAATCCAAAAAATTTATGATGCCGCTTTAGATCTGCGGTTAGAACGCACCTCTACGATCGTGGCATTAGGCGGTGGGGTAGTGGGGGATATGGCTGGCTTTGCGGCGGCTACCTGGTTGCGAGGGATTAATGTGGTGCAAGTTCCCACCTCCCTGCTGGCAATGGTGGATTCGGCGATCGGCGGTAAGACTGGAGTTAACCATCCCCGAGGCAAGAATCTGATTGGAGCCTTTCATCAACCCCGGCTGGTCTTAATCGATCCCGATGTGCTGAAAACCCTACCCGCGCGGGAATTCCGGGCCGGCATGGCAGAGGTAATTAAGTATGGCGTGATTTGGGATGCCGAGTTATTTGCCCAACTAGAGGCTGCTAAACGCCTGAGTCAACTGTCCTATGTCAAGGCGGATCTGCTGCAAGAAATTTTGACGCGCTCCTGTCAGGCAAAGGCCGATGTCGTCAGTAAAGACGAGAAAGAAGCTGGACTCCGAGCCATTCTCAACTATGGTCATACGATCGGTCATGCGATCGAAAGTTTAACGGGGTATCGCTCGGTGAATCATGGGGAAGCCGTGGCGATCGGGATGGTTGCCGCCGGACAATTAGCTGTGGCATTAAACCTGTGGGCAGACACCTGTGCCGAACGCCAACTGGCACTGATTGCCAAAACTGGATTACCCACCCAAATCCCTGCCGGAATTGAGATTGAGGCGATCGTCGCAGCCCTAAAGCTGGACAAAAAGGTGCAAGCAGGACAGGTGCGGTTCGTCCTCCCCCAAACGATTGGCAGCGCGATCGTCACCGATCAAGTCGATGGCGATGTCTTACGGCAGGTATTAGGACAGACGATCGCTGGCTTAACCTAAATCAAATTTGCAGGCAAGACTTGAGCTTAGGATTTTGGACTAAATAATCTGTAAAACTGTCAACCTCTTGCGCCCTCATCCCCAACCCTTCTCTTGTGGGAGAAGGGAGCTAGAAAACTAATTCCCTCTCCCTGGGGTACGGTGTACACACATCTCCTCAACCGCCTCAAGATCCTGCATTTTGCCCCCCTAGCCCCCCAATTCTGGGGGGAACTCAGGATTCAAAGTCCCCCAGAATTGGGGGATTTAGGGGGCGCAGAGAACTCAAACGAAGTCCGGCTCGACTTGTGTGTACACGGTAGCTCCCTGCGGAGAGGGCTAGGGTGAGGGCAAAAATTGCAACATTAAATAAATCTGCGATCCTTAACGTTCTATGCGATTCTCAGTCTCTGGGGTTGTCTGAGTCGCCCCCAAGAGTGCCTTTGCCGCCAAGCAATCCGCCTGAATTTGGGCTTTGAGCGCATCTAGCGAGGCAAACTTCTGTTCTGGTCGCAAAAAGTGTTCCAGGGTGACGCAGAGATTTTTGCCATACAGATCCCCTGACCAGTCGAATAAATGCACTTCTACGGTTTCATGGCTACCATCCACCGTCGGACGCATACCTAAATTCATCACCCCTGGCAGAACCGCCGTCGTGGGCAACCGCCCATGTTCATCCAGTTCCCCTAAATACACCTGAACGGCATACACGCCCTGACGGGGCAAAAACTTTTCGGTTGGGAGTTGCAGGTTCGCCGTTGGGAAGCCGATCGTTCTGCCGCGCTGCTGCCCACCCACAACCTGCCCAATCAGGCGGTAAGAACGTCCTAATAAGCGATTAGCCTGGGGAATTTCACCTGCCTGTAAGGCTTGCCGAATCGCCGAACTACTCACCCGTGATTCTGCCAGCATTGCCAAGGGCGCGATCGCCACCTCAATACCATGATTTGCGCCGATCGCCTGAAGATCAGCTACAGTGCCCGATCGCTGGCGACCAAAACAAAAATTCGACCCGACACTGACCCGACAGGCGCGGAGATGGTCTACCAAAATCGTTTGGACAAATGCCTCGGGACTTAAACTCGCCAACTCCCGATTAAACGGTAACAATACCAATTGCTTAACGCCGATCGCTTTGAGGAGCGCGATCTTTTCATGTAACGGCGTTAAGATATGGCGGCGTTGTCCCGTAAAAAACTCTTGGGGATGGGGATAGAATGTCACCACCGTGGCATGGGCTGCCTCACCCGACGCAGAGACGCAATCCAGCACAGGCTGAATCACCTGCCGATGCCCTTGATGCACACCATCAAAGTTTCCGAGAGCAACCGCAGTTGGGGTTAAAACAGTATCCAGCGACGAAGTAATCCACACGCTTTACATTTTGACACATTTGTCGCGATCGGTCGCAATAATTTCTGCTCCGGCGGCAACAGCGACAATCCTGACTAGCCTGCGATCGAGATCATTCCGGCTCTAAGCTTTCACTTCAGCGGGTTGTTTCGCCGCCGCAATTAAGGGAATCAGCGAAATCGACATCCCTTCCTGTGCCATCACGCCATTGGGGAACGCGGCCGCTACTTTTGTCCCAATGTGATCGAGATAATCATCTGTATGGAGCGGGTCATGGTGGAAAATCACCAGTTGCTTCACCCCCGCTGCCTTGGCAATTTTCACCGCTTCCTGCCAGGTCGAATGTCCCCAACCCACCTTACTGGAATGCTCGGAATAATATTCCTCATCAGAATAGGTAGCATCGTAAATCAACACATCCGCATTACGTGCCAGTTGTAAAACATGCTCATCCATGCGATCGGGGTAATGTTCGGTATCCGTCACATAGGCCGCTGCATATCCCTGCCAACTTACCCGATACCCCACTGCCTGCCCCGGATGGTTCAGGGGAGCATTTTCGACTTCAATGCCTGCCCCAATTTGAATCGATTGCCCAATTTCCAGATCGTAAAAATGCAAATCAGCCCCCATAATCTGGAGAGGCACCGGGAAATTAGGATGCAACATTTGATCATGGAGCCGCTGTTCGATCGTGGAACCGTTGGGCGCTACCGCTCCATAGATATGAAACCGATTGCCTTTGATAAACGCCGGGGTGAAAAAGGGAAATCCTTGAATATGATCCCAGTGAGAATGAGTGAAAAATAAATGTCCTTCTACGTGTGAGTGTGCTAAAAGGGATTGCCCCAGCACCCGAATACCAGTACCACCATCAAAAATCAGGCGTTCTCCCCCAACCACCATTTCTACACAGGGGGTGTTGCCGCCATACCGAACTGTCGCTGGGCCTGGGCTAGCAATACTTCCCCGCACCCCCCAGAAATTGACAATGAACTGGTTTTTCACACTGGACATGGGTATCTCTCACAAAGGTTGATGATGGTTCCCGGATCAGCATTGTCCTTGGCTACGAAGCCGCCGACCTGGGGTGATCGGACTGCAAGACTAAACGTTGAGAATGCCCCTTCATGGCAGCTTTATCGAATTGTTTTGGTTTAGCAGTGATCACGATCGCAAAAACGAAGTGATCACAAACACAATGCCCCTGTAGCGGTTATTTCAAACTTTACCGCTTTTTTCAATTTCTGAGGATTTTTGTTCATACACCTCTTATAAAAATACCCATAGGAAAAAGCACTTGAACAGGAAAAAAGGCAAAATTTTATCCGTAGTTCATGCTTGACCTATGAGATGCGCTTTAACTGAATAGGCTAATTCAAGATTTCAGGCTTTTATATCCCGGAATAGACAGCAATTTCGAGTGTCATACGGGTAGTGTTTTAGACGTATAGACATTGATCACCTACGTAAACGACTCTGCCCCGCAGCAGTCGGATTAACAGCAACCCCTCCTTAACTCATTGCCGTCACCCGACTTGCTTCTACTCCCGATCGCGACCGCTCAATGAGCCGCCCGATCGCTGCTTCTCCCGATCATTTAGCGGCGCATGTGCTCTTCCAGTAAGGCTTTGGCGCGGGGGCGATACAACAGGTAAAACAGCGATTCGAGATAGCGCAAGATGTCCTCGCGATTTTCCTGAGAGGTATAGTTCCAGAATCCATAAATCTTAGCGAGGGAGAGGAGTCGCGTGGTATGGATTCTCCAGGTATAGGTGCTATAGACGCGATCGATGCCTCGTTGTGAAATTTCGTGCCAAACACTGGGATTTTGATCACATTTAGTGATGAAATTTAACAGAATCTCTGCCATTTCTTCCTGATGGGTCGGATTGATATAGAAGCCATTCTGTTTATCCTGAATAATTTCCAGAGGCCCCCCAAATCGTGTGGCAAAGGTCGGTAATCCGGTGATCATGGCTTCTAGAATTGTTAAGCCAAATGCCTCAAATAAAGCGGGTTGGACAAAAATACCCCGATGGTCCGCAATAATCCGGTAGATCTCTCCAGAGTCAGCTTTTGGTAACCGCACTCCTAACCAGCGAATTTTGCCATGCAGGTTGTACTGATCAATGATGTGATAGAGCTTTTCGATCTCACTAATCTCTTCATGATCCGTAGACTCTTCGGTGCGTAGTTTTCCTGCCACCAGAATTAGATTACAGCGCTCTTGTAACTCTGGACTCTTGCCAAAACATTCTGCCAACCCCGTTAGGTTTTTAATGCGATCGAGCCGCGCCATTGAGAATAGAGGGCGCTTGTCTGGATCCGTTAACTCACCATAGACATGGGTTGGATCATCCAGGGTAAACAGCAATTCTTCCAAGCGATCGTGACTACCCACTAATCGATCTTCCGATCGGGTATAGGGGAAATAAACATTTTCATTCACCCCCGGTGGCACAACATTAAATTTGGGACTAAATAATTCAATCCCACTGACGACATGATAGAGATCGGGCATGGTAAAGCTTTTATAGGACTCATACTGCCCCACACTATCGGGTGTTCCGACGATCTCCTGGTAGGTGCTGCTAACCACAAAGTTCGCGGCATTCATCGCGATTAAATCGGCGGTAAATTGCAGCGAGAAGTGGTATTTATCTTCTAGATCTTGCCAGTACAGGTTACTGAATAAATACTTCGATTTCTCTAGGGCATGGGCAATATTACACTGGGTAATTTTCAGACGACGGGCTAATAGAAACGCGACCAGATTACCATCCGAATAGTTACCGACAATTAAATCCGGCTTCCCCCCAAACTCAGCTCGGAGTTCCCGTTCTGAGTCGATCGCAAAGGTTTCCAAATACGGCCAGATTTCAAAGCGAGAGATCCAATCTTGCGTCAGTTTAGGATTAAATTCTCGAAACGGCACCCGCAAAATCCAGGCATCTTCAGTGCCATAGATTTTCTCTAAACGTTGATTACAGGTAGTGCCATCGCTATTTGGAATTAAGCGACTGAGTACAATCACTTTAGGATGTACATTCAGAACATCTAATCCGGCTAGTTCAATATCTTCTTGGAGTTGTTTTTCTAAACTCTTGACCTGATCCAGAATGTAAACCACCTGACCGCCGGTATCCGGTCGTCCCAACACTCCCTCTTGTCCAAACCAACCATGCGGCGACACCAGGACAATCCGAAAGATCATCGGAATGCGGGACGTGAATGACTCCAACGCCTGGTGATCCGGTGAGTCAATCAATTGATCCAACATTTCCAGAGTTTCCCGGACTCGATGGGCGGTATTACCCCATCCCGGTTCAAAGCCCAGGTTTTGCAAATCAAACCGAAAGGCTTCATAGGGTTGATCAGAGGGCAGACCCGCTACCAGATTCAATGCTTGTTTAATCCGATCGGATAATTGCCGCCGGGTTTGAATCCGTTCATTAATCAATAGTTGGGAGCCGCTATAGCAATGCAATCGCAGGAAATTAAACATGGCTTCCTGCCACTGGTCTTGATCCTGAAACAATTTGCTCGACAAAAATCGGTTCAGGAAGTCCACCCCTTTGCCAATATTTTTCGGATCCCGAATGGAGGGTGAGTAGTCATAAAAGGGCTGAAAATCAATTTCCAGGACATCGCCTTCCTGCGGATGGTAACGATTCACCAAGCGATCGCGCAAATCCAGCAAATCCTGGATACTCATCGGCTCGATCGTTAAATCCTCTAGCAACCGATAGGCTTCCTGGCAGGCTATTCGAGGACGAATCACCATACAGAGACTTTCATTATCAAAAATAATTTCTTGGGTATAAAAAATTAATTTACCTAATCGGGAAGAGGTATAAAACTGTTGCGATTTCTCATAGTTACGACAATAGTCTTCAAAAGCTGTAATAATTTCATTGCGCAGGAGATACTGCTTTTCCGAAGCACGTAATAAACTAGCAAATTGCCGTAGGTTAGTGCGTTCATCGCTCTCTAAAACGGCTTGAATCAGATCGGACATAAACTTCTCCCTCAGGTAATCAATACATCAGAACAGGCTCATAACCTATGCAAACCTGCTCTGCATTTAATCGCTCAGCACCCTAGTTTAATTCGCTAGTCAGACGTTGAAACAACCGTTATCCGATCGTGCTCTGAATTTCTTCAGGGCGGCTGATGACCGCCTGCCTTAAACTATCTGGTTTTCAATCTTCGATCGTAAAATTAATTGTCTGTAATGTCTTTCTCTCTAAAGTCTCATTACAGATTGTGCGGCGACTGAGCCATTCTGCCTAGCCAATTCCATTGCATGAATCCTTGTCATCACCATAACGACAGATTCACAGCCAAAACTGTAAAGCTACCCGCTAAATTAGTAAATTTCTAATGAAGATCAGCAGATTTGCGGAGGAATCGTTATAACGATCACACTCGTACACTGACGGGTGGCATTAATCGGAAAATCGCCTGTACCTGTGGCCCAAACACAATCACATCTTCAGCGTGCAACTCACAGGTTTGGTGTTTATGACCATTAATAATTAAGCCATTGGTACTGAGTTTTCCATCTAAATTGCCGTCTTGAATTTGGTAAGTATAACTACCATCGGGTTTGGGCAGGCGCATCAGCACCGCATGTTGGCGAGACGCAAACTGAGAATGTAAGCAAATATCACTTTTCGGATCACGCCCGATCGTATAGCACTCTTGATCCAGCAAAATCTCTCGGTTGCCCCAATCATCCTCAATCACCATCAAAGGTTGCCGGTGTTGGGTGCGCGACACTTCATCCGTAGGCGCAAAGTCCAGGGAAAAGATCACCTGAGAGTCCGTTTCCGCTTCCACAAAGGTGGGATCATCAAAATGGGAACCTGACCAGGCGGGATGAGTCGTTGGTTGATGACTATTGAACCCAGATTGTTCCGCCGCCAGATTACGGGCGTGCCAGGAAACCTGATCTTCGGGATGCAGTGCCAGTGCTCGATCGTAGCTGGCGATCGCCTCCTCATAGCGACGCAATTCTACGAGCGCATGTCCCCGATTCCGCCAGGTCAACGGATTATCAGGATTAATTTCTAAAACCCGGTTGTAACAGACAAGCGCATCTTCCAGGCGGCTTAAGCCAAACATGAACGCATTACCCCGGTTTTGCCAAATTAATTCATGATCGGGATTTAACTTCAAGGCCTGGTCATAGCTGGCGATCGCCTCAACATATTGCCCTAAACCATATTGCAAAGCATTGCCCCGCTCATGCCAGATCTCACACCTGGCATCCTCATTGGGACAGAGGCTCAGGGCTCGATCGAAACTCGCGATCGCATCGGCATAATAGCCTCGCGTTTCTAAGACTAGACCCCGTTCATACCAGGCTTCATAAAAATCAGGTCTGGTTTCTAGGACTTGGTCATAGCAAATTAACGCCTGCTCATAACGACCAGATGCTGTCATCGTTAGTCCCTGTTGGAACCAGAGGAGGGATTCACCACTCAGTGGTATTTGACCCGTATCAAGCATGAAACTTTGCGTTCTAGACTGCACTAGTTACTCATTAGCCAGACTCAACCCAGGGAGTTCAGTTAAATAAAGAAGCTAGAAACCCATCACGGCTAATTGATGTCTGTGATTCCCTGAAGCAAGCGATCGTGATCCCTACGTAAATTTTATCGAGCCTTTATGAAGTTCAGCACAGAAATCCGCATCTCCTCATACTTTCTTCAAACAGGCAGAACACACCCACTACTCGATCGCGCCCAACCGCTTTAGCGTTAACCATTGAGCGTCTGTCAGACCAGTAGCACCCGTCAAAATCATACCCTCGTAAGGACGTAGCACTTGCAGACTAACGTGACACTCTCCGGTGTGTCCATCTACCAGGAGACAGAACCCATCCTGACTTCCAATACTGAGCCAACCGCCATCCGGGCTAAATAACACCGTATTGTTGTAGCTAATCCGCAACGGGATCTGCCACAGACACTCCCCCCGACTGACTGACCAGCAGCGTACCGTTCCATCTAAACTGGCACTGACCAGTAATTCTCCTTGGGGATGCAGGGCGATCGACACCACACCCGCTTGATGGGCAGTCAGCACTCGGAAACATACCCCGGTCTGCACCTGCCAAAAGCGAATGGTCTGATCCTGACTGGCACTGATTAACACCTGACCATCAGGGCTAAAGGTGGCGGCTGTTAAGCGATTGGTATGTCCTATGAAGGTGTGAAGGCATGAACCCGTTTCCACCTGCCAAAGTTTGATTGTTTGATCCCAACTACTACTGGCGATCGTGCGACCATCTGGGCTGAAGCATAAAGCTTGGACGGGATTGGTATGCCCCTCCAACACGGCTAAACAATCCCCCGTCTCCACCTGCCATAGGCGAATGGTTTGATCCCCACTGGCGCTGGCTAGCCACTCACCTGCCGGACTGAAGACTACTGCTCTAACCCAGGCAGTATGCCCCCATAAGGTGGCTAAACACTTGCGCTGTTCAAGCTGCCAGAGTTTGACGGTGTTATCCAACCCAGCACTGGCTAACAGACAACCATTGGGACTGAGGGCCGCCTGCATTGCCCCTGGAATGGCAAAAGAACAGGGTTTCAGGCAATCGCCAGTCGTTAAATCCCAGCACCGAATCTGGTGATCATCACTGAGGGTCAACAATTGACCAGGGGCAGGAACGATCGACAAGGGCAGAAAGCCGATCGGAAATGTGGCGTTGTGGTAGCCCTGAAGCGTTCGCAGACAATGCCCATCTTCGGGATGCCAAAATCGCAGCATTTTATCTTCGCTCCCACTGGCCAGCACCATCCTGTCTGGATCGGTTACGGCAGGGGTGTAGGCGATCGTCCAGATCCGTCCCTGGTGTCCCTGAAGGGTACGACTGACCTGATAGCTGATTAAATCCCAAAGACAGATATAGGGGTCATCCCCCGCACTGGCCAACGTTTGTCCATCCGGACTAACGGCTAAACTCCAGACGGTCGCTTGATGGTGGTTGAGGTGTGCCAAACATTCCCCTGTCTCACCATCCCAGAGTTTCACCCGACCATCATCTCCCCCCGTTGCCAAAAGGATGCGATCGGCTGGCTGGGGAATTACCGCGATCGTCAAGAGGGCACAGGTATCCTGCCAGGTGCGCCAACAGGCTCCAGTAGTGACATCCCAGATCTTGATGGTGTGATCAAAGCCGACACTTGCCAGCCGCCGACTATCGGGATACCAGGCGATCGCTCGGATAATATCGGTATGTCCAGTTAACGTGTGGCGGAGTTTGCCCGTCTGCGAGTGCATCAGGGTAATGGTGCGATCGCTACTCCCACTAGCAAGCCATTGCCCATCCGGACTGAATGCCACGGTTGCCACCCCTCCCCGATGCACCTGGATTGTGCGGAGACAGTCACCACTGGCGACCTGCCAAACTTTGAGGGAACAGTCTAAACTGCCTGTGATTAAGCAATCCCCCGTGGGATGAAAGGCGATCGAAAAGATCCAGTCTTGATGGGCATGGACAGCCCGTAATTGCTGCCCCGTCGAGATTTGCCAGAGATAAAACCAGCCTTGATTATCACTGGTTGCCAGTATGGTGCCATCGGGACTAAACGCCAGGGAAACCACACTGCCAAAGGTTTCGGTAAACGCGGAGGTAGATAGATCGGCATGGCTAAAGTTGACCTGGTTCAGGCTAACTCCCCGTAGGTTTGCCTGCCAAATTGGGAGATGGGAACAGTCATAACCACTCAAATCAACCTGTAAATAACTGCATAAATTCAGCAGGTTACCTGCCAGATAGCCGGTTTGCCGGACAGGTTGACCACGATGCTGATCGAGCAGTTGAGTGAGGTGACAGACCAGACTCTCCTGATCGCGGTATGCCATTTGTAGCCGTTGCACTAAGGGTTCCAAAATGAAACAGGTCTGCGCCTCGCGGATATAGTCCTGGCTTTGGGCTTTTAATAGCGCATGACGGTTAAATAAATTTGGCTCCTGAGTCAATAACTCCTGTTCAATCTGCTGGATCAAGCGATTGGTGGTGTATTCCATCACAACGGGTTGGAGGGTATACCCGGTGGCAGTGACTTCTAACAACGATCGCCGATTCAGGGATGACAGAGTTTCCGGCAATTTGGTGTAGGAGTCGGGCAACAAAAGATCGGCTTGCAGAGTGTTGATCGTGATCGGTTGCCGCTCGATCGCTAACCAGTACATTACCTCCTGCTCTAATCCAGAAAGGCGATTAAAGTGCCGCTCTAATAAATCATGAATATCGGAAAAGGTAAACTTACCCTGCTGTAAGAGATCGAGGAACTGCACCACATCATTGTTTAGCAACCCTCGAATCCCCGCCGCCACGATTTTGAGGGCAAGGGGATTCCCCGCATAATGGGAGACGATCGCAGCACACTGGGGCTCAGACAAGGGAAGCATCCCCGTTCGTTGCAAGACCTGATGCCCTTCCGCGATCGTTAACCCTGTCAGACGCAATACTCGTACCCGTTCACTTTCCAACAGGGCCACCTCGGGTGGTAATTCCCGACTGGTCAGAAACACACAACTTTGATGCCGCTCTTCGCCTAACCGCCGCAGTAACTCACCATAATTCTCGTATCCAGCCCGATACCGTCCTGAGGCATCCCCCACTCCTGCTGCCAGCGTTGCCGGATGGCTACTCTCCTGCAAAATGGATTCCAGATTGTCCAGCACCAGTAAACATCGCTGCTCCCGCAAACAATGGAGCAGTAACGCTACCTGGAGATCGAGTCGATCGGGTAAAATCACTGACGACTGACGGGATAACGATGGGATGACATCGGCAAGCAAGCCCTCTAATGGCGGAGCATTGCGTAACGATCGCCAGACCATTGCCTGAAATCCGCTGGATGTAGGATGCGGTGCAGCCGCCACAACAGGATCCAGCAACTGCTCGACTAATTGCACCGACAGAGTGGTTTTACCTATCCCCCCCATGCCGAGCAAGGCAACCAGTTTGCACCGCTCTTGCCCCATCCAGTCCCAGAGGGTTTGGAGTTCAAGCCTGCGTCCACAGAAAAACGCTGGTTCGGGCGCTTCTCCCCAATCCTGCATATAAGGCAGGGCGGCATCCGGCTCAGGAATTGCCAGCTCAACTGCCAGACCATCGGTAGGCAAATCCGCGATCGTCTGCCAATCGGGAATCCCCACCACCTGACACAGGCGAATAAAGGTATCCCGTTGAATGCGCTCACCTCGCCAAAATTGCTTTAAGCAAGAAACCGTTGTCAGGGCTAACTGCGACCAGGCAATCGATTGGCGATTCCACCCCTTACGCTTGCGAGCCTGATCGACAATGGCTAATCCCTGCTCCGATGCTTTCAGCGTATTTTCCATGCTTAGCCACTATCCGTTGAGCCTGCCATCCTGTCAGCCATTGTGGCATCTAGGTCACGACGATCGCCGCTACAGGAATTTCAACGACAAACTCAGTGCCTTGCCCCGCCACCGATTCGTAGGTCAAATGACCTTTATGTTTGTCTGTGACAATTTGGTAACTGGTGAGTAGCCCTAAGCCCATGCCTTGCCCGATCGGTTTGGTGGTGAAAAAGGGTTCAAATAGGTGTGATTTCAAGTTATCCGGAATGCCTAATCCATTATCTTGAATACGCACTAAGACAGTATTAGCTGCTGTTACTTCAGTCTTCACCCAAATTGTCGGCAACTCCCCAGTCTGAGAACCGGATGCCTCTGGCGTAAATTTATTAGCTTTGATAGCCGCTTCTAAGGCTTCGATCGCATTATTGAGAATGTTGAGAAAAACCTGATTGATCTGACTGGCATAACAGGTAACTGACGGCAATACCCCGTACTCCTTAATTACCTGAATCGCTAGGTGTTCCGCTGAATTCAGCCGATGCTCCAACAGTAACAACACACTATCAATGCCCTCATGCAGATCAACCAATTTCACATCGGATTCATCCAACCGGGAGAAGATGCGTAATGCCAGAATCACACTCCGGATCCGTTCAACTCCGGTTTTCATTGACCCCATTAGCTTCTCTAGATCGGTGACTAAAAAGTCCAGATCCGCCTCTGCGATCGCCGTTTGCAGCGTTGGACTGGGGTTCGGGTACTCCTGCTGATACAGTTCAATAATATGCAGTAAATCATTGATATAGGCTTTCGCCGGACTTAAGTTACCGGAAATAAAACTGATGGGATTATTAATCTCATGGGCAATTCCAGCCACCAGTTGTCCTAGGGCCGCCATTTTTTCTTTTTGCAATAATTCAACCTGGGTTTTTTGTAGATCGCTGAAGGCTTGTTTCAATTGTTCATTTTGAACCTGTAGCTGTGCCTGTAATGTTTGGATCGTTAACTGAGTTTGAATTCTTGCCAGGACTTCTTCAAACTGAAATGGCTTAGTAATGTAGTCAACACCACCACTTTGAAAAGCTCTTACCTTATCCGCAACATTGTCTAAAGCACTTAAAAAAATCACCGGCACTTTTGCTGTTTGCGTATCTTCCTTCAGCCGTTTACATACCTCATAACCATCCATTTCTGGCATGGTGATATCTAGTAACACCAAATCGGGCAACAAACTTTTTACAGCCGTTAGTGCCATATTGCCATTTAAGGCTTTTCGCACGTTATATCCCTGTTCCAATAATAGAGATGCCAGAAACCGAATATTTTCTGGAGTATCATCCACGATCAAAATATCAACTTTAGGAGGTTGTTCGGTTAAATCTTCAACTATCATGTTTCAAAATTACTTGTTCGTGTCATGAACTGAAGTCGTTGCACACTGCACCTGGTATCCAATTATTGGTAGACTTGAAGTTGCCTGACCGTTTTGATTGATCTGAATTAAACTGAGCTTTTACCCCTAATTTCTGGCTAGTTTACCATTGCGGACTACTCGCCAATAAGCTCACGACCTTATCCGCTTCCAGAGGTTTTGAGAAGAAATAGCCTTGCGCAAATTCACATTTCAGAGCTTTGAGTTGAGAGAGTTGTTTAGAGGTTTCTACCCCTTCCGCTACCACATCCATCCCTAAGTTCCAGGCTAGCCCAACGATCGCCCGTACCAGTTCCAATTTTTTACCATCACTATCAATTAAGTTAATAAAAGAACCATCAATTTTGAGGGTATCTACCGGTAAACGGTGTAAATAGTTCAAGGATGAATACCCTGTACCAAAATCATCAATACTGACCTGAATGCCGCGATCGCGTAACTCTTGCAGGGCAGTTGCCGTAGTCCGAGTGTTATCCATCAACGCACTTTCAGTAATCTCTAGTTTGAGATAGCGAGGATTAATCTGTGTCTCTTGTAAAATCTCATCGATCTGTTCAATCAAGTTAGGTTGGGCAAATTGTCGCGTCGATAGATTGACACTCATGATCAAGGGATAGTCCACCAACTTCTGGGTCTGCCAGACACAAAGCTGCCGACAGGCTTCCCTAAGTACGTAATACCCAAGTTGGCAAATTAATCCGGTTTCTTCTGCCACTGGAATAAATAACCCCGGTGAAATCAATCCCTGTTGCGGATGCAGCCACCGGACTAAGGCTTCAAAACCAGAGATCTTGCCAGTTCTAATCGCCACGATCGGCTGATAGTGAACAATAAATTCCTGTTGATTAATCGCTTTGCGTAAGTCAATTTCTAGCTGCAATAGTTGCAATGCTGCATCATGCATCGCTGAATCAAACACTTGATATTGGGCTTTACCAGATGCCTTAGCATGATTCATCGCCGTATCGGCATCACGGAGCACATCTTCTGATTTAGCGTATTGGTTATTCCCTAAGGCAATTCCAATGCTGGCATTAATAAATACCTCATGCCGAGTTAATTGAAATGGTAAAGCGAAGTTCTCTAAAATTTCCTGCGCCAACTGGCTCGGCGTTAGTACATCAGAAATATCATGCAGTAAAATCGCAAATTCATCGCCTTCTAACCGAGCCAAAACATCATCGGGATGAATGATTTTTTTCAAACGATGGGCGATCGCGATTAACAATTCATCCCCCACGAGATGACCGAGAGAATCGTTGACTACTTTAAACCGATCGCAATCTAAAAACAGTACAGCAAAAACACGATCTGGATGATGTTTCACTGCCTCAACTGCTTGCTGCAAACAATCAATAAATAAAGCCCGATTTGGTAAACCCGTCAACGCGTCATGTAACGCCATCTCCCGCAGGCGAGCATTGGCAAGCTCTAGTTCCCTAGTACGGTCTTTAACCCGCTGTTCTAATTGTGAGTTCAAATGGTGAATTTGGCGTTCGGCAGCTTTCAAAGCCAGTTGGTTTTCAACTCGGATAATCACTTCCTCACATTGAAATGGCTTGACAATATAATCAGAGCCACCAATATTAAATGCTTTTACCTTATCAAAGGCTTCACTCAATGCACTTAAAAAAATGACCGGAATCTGGGCAGTTTCTGGTTGCGCTTTTAACTGTTTACAGACATCATAACCATCCAATTCTGGCATCATGATATCCAGTAAAATCAGGTCAGGAACCATCGTTTGCACTGCCATCAATGCCATGTGACCACTTAGCGCTTTGCGAACACCATATCCTGCTTGCACCAGGACGATCGAAAGTAACCGCAGATTTTCTGGGGTATCGTCAACAATCAAAATATCGGCTTTGGGCGCACTAGCTGGGTGATCATTCATGCTTTTTCAACAGTTTTTAGTGTTTTGTTTTACACTGCGTCCTCCCCTATAGGGATTCAGTGTGAGGTAAGTTCGCTAGAGTAGTGTTGGAAAAATAGTGAATTAACGTATGACTCCATTTCTAAACTAATCAGGTAGGAAAAATCTATATTAAATGGAACAGCAACCAGGAGTGTCAGCCTGTGCTATCTCACTCCTATCCCAATTTGCCCTAGTTTAGTTTTCCCAGTCACCACTGTATCTATGCACCGGACAGAAGAAACTCGATTAGTTTTGTCCGCAAGCCATTGCAGCCACTGGCGTTTATAGCACTAAAAAGTCATAAAGTCATAAAGTTAATTTCAGTTAGATAGTATAGGTTGCCCTACCTGGCGAAACACCGACTAGGGGCAACCACTCAAAAGATTTATCAGTCAATCAGGTCAGGAAGTTGTCGATCGCTGAATGACATCGCAAGCCACCCTCGCCAACCCCACAATCTTGCTATCTATTCTATTCTTTCTAGAAAGTTATCTCCAGCCATAGGTTAGAGATACATTGCTCTGGCATTTGGCTACACCAGTAACTACGCCAATTATTCAGCCAATCATTCAGCCAATCAGCTTAATCTCATCAGGCATTCTAGAAATATAGGAAGAGTCAACTTAACACCTTAAGCGCCTCTTTCTGAAGGGTAGTTAGCTGCCAGGACTTGCTCGTTAGCGATCGAGGTTCATCCTTCATTCATTAGCCACTAGCTGAACGGTTGAACGCTTTGATTCATGCACTGAGCTAACGCGTACCTGATAGCGAACTACCTTTTTTCTCTGCCTTGCTGCTTTCCCCCCGGATCACAATGCTCTATGCCCGCTAAACCAGCGACAAGTTTTCAGACCATGAAGAAATTTGATACTCCTACCCCTGTTCATACCTCTGCCTGGATCATTCAAACCTGGGCTTCCTTCATCATTTCCCTATCTGCCACCGCGATCGGCATTTGGTACTTACCCGTTGATCAATGGGTCAAAGGCTATCTCGGGATGGGGTTGCTGTTCAGTATTGGGTCAACCATTAGTCTGTCGAAAACGACTCGGGACATCCACGAAGCGGGACGACTGCTCTCAAAGGTGGATGAAGCCAAGCTAGAACGGTTACTTGCGGAATATGATCCATTTAAAAAATGAGTGCTGGCAGGGCAAGTTACGCACACGGTTGAGCCAATGCCCCCTACAAACATGCAGCCAACCCGCCCCTAGCTAACGACCTCAGCCAATTCCATGATCGATCGTTGTTAGCCAACCTGTCCTGTAAATACCGCTTCTGCCGGTCCCGTCATATACAAGCGATTGTCGGAGGCTGACCATTCAATCTGTAGTACGCCCCCCGGTAGTTCGATCGCGGCACACCGATCGCTGCGTCCCGTTAGCACCGCCGCCACTAGAGAGGCACAGGCTCCCGTTCCACACGCCAGGGTAATGCCAGCCCCCCGTTCCCACACCCGCATTTTCAAATAATCCGATCGCACGACTTGAATAAACTCAGTATTGGTCTTCTTCGGAAACACCGGATGGGTTTCAAACTGAGCGCCGATCGCTTCCAGGGGAATCGCGGCGACATCCTCCACAAAGGTAATGCAATGGGGATTGCCCATACTGACACAGGTGACATGCCACACTTGCCCAGCCACTTCTAGCGGGTGTTCAACCACCTTTTGATCGGCAACACCTAAGGTTGTGGGAATTTCGGCAGCCAGGAGCCGAGGTTCGCCCATATCCACCGTCACCAACCCATCAGCTTCCAGTTTGGGGGTAATCACTCCCGCCAGGGTATGAATCCGGTAGGAACGCGGTTCAGTAACGCCTTCTAAGTCCGCAATAAACCGAGCCAGACAGCGAATGCCATTGCCACACATTTCTGGTTCCGAGCCATCGCTGTTAAAAATCCGCATCGTGTAATCCGTCCCATCCTGACCGGGCAAGGCAAAAATCACCCCGTCCGCGCCAATGCCAAAATGGCGATCGCAGAATTGAATCGCCTGTTCAGGGGTCAAACAAGGCTCTGCGGCAGTGCGATTATCAATCAGAATAAAGTCGTTACCTAAGCCGTGATACTTTGTAAACTCGATTGCCATAGAGATAGGGTTGGTTCAGTGTAGTCTAGTGATGTTGAACAGGACGTAAGCGATGTCAGCGGAATTAGAAACCGGATTACCCAGCGTTCGCCAGATTCAGAATTTGATTCGTGAAGAAAAAGAAGTGGAACTGAAGCTAGTTACAGGCGACTTGTTGACGGGCAAAATCCGTTGGCAAGATTCCCATTGTATGTCGTTAACCGATCAGTACGATCAGCCTACGATCGTCTGGCGACAGGGAATCGTCTATCTCAAACCCAAGATGTAACTCCCCCTTTACAAATCGGTAGCTTGATCCGGCGGCACTCGCTCCCGGATCGGTTCGCTTAAGCTGATCGGCACCGCCATTAACGCTGTGGGTTTGGGCGCGTGGGGCGCAATCCACCGGCTGGCTTGTGCCAGGGAATAAAAGCCACCACACAGTAACAGGCGATCGCCCGCCTGAATATCACTTTTGCCGTGGGGGAAGCGAATGAATTTGCCCTCCCGCCGAATTGCCTGGACTAACACCCCAAACTGGCGGCGAATATGCAGTTCTTCCAACGTTTTCCCTACCACGGCACTATCCTCTGGCACAAGTAACCACTGACAGGAGGCGTTGTCTGTGGGAATGGTGGCACTCCCTTTTGCCAGTTCATCAAATGCCGCCAGTTCATCCGGTTCCCCGACGATGAGTAAGCGATCGCCCGCCTGCAAGATGATTTTGCTATCCGGGTAATCCATCTCTTCCCCCGTCGATCGCTGGATTGCCATTAAACTAACGCCCGTCAGCCGCCGTAAATGAGTTTCCTCCAGGGTCATGCCAATTAAGGGCGAGTTATCTGGCAACGCGTACCAGCGATTGCCCATATCCTGCGTCGCCGCTTTGAGTTCCCGTGACACTTGATAGGACGGGCGATCCGATCGCAGTTCCTGATAACGCGAGCTGCGGATCTGTTGGACTTCTCGCTGAATTACCGGCAACGGTAGCCCAATCCCCGTTAGAAGGTGAGATGCCAACTCCAAACTCGCCTCAAAGTCGGGCTGCACCACTTCCCGCGCCCCTAGCTGGTACAGCAGTTCAATATCCTTATCCTGATTTGCCCGTACCACCACATCCAGATCGGGAGTTAGCCCCAATGCCCGTTTGACACAGAGACGACTACTCATGGGATCAGGTAAGGTAATCGCCATCCCCTGGGCTGTACTCACCCCAGCCTTTTCCAACACATGCAAACTGGCAGCATTCCCGTAAATATAAGGCAGCCCCGCCTCGCGCAATTCTTGAATCCGTCGTTCCGATTGATCAATCACCACAACGGGATAGCTGTGATCCTGTAACAGTTGGACAATGTGATGACCGACTCGTCCATACCCACAGACCACCACATGCCCCTGGGTCGGCAGGTCTTCTGATACTGCGATCGGAAAATCGGCTCCTTCTAAATAGGCTTTCAACCAGGGAATGGATGCTGCCCAATCCAAGAGGGGCGGCACTAACCGGAGCACAAACGGAGTCAGTACCAGGGTAACTGCTGTCGTCCCCAGAATCAGCAGATAGACCCGGCGAGACACTAACCCTAATGACTGCCCTTCACTGGCTAACACAAAGGAAAATTCCCCAATTTGCGCCAGTCCCAACCCCGTGATTAAGGCAGTCCGCAGAGGATAACGAAACAACCGCACCAGAGGCGTAACAATCAAAAACTTGCCGACAAACACCAGGGCAACCAACCCCAGAATCAGTTCCAGATTGTTCCAGAGAAACACGGGATCAATCAACATGCCGATCGCGGCAAAAAATAGCGAGGCAAAAATATCCCGCAATGGTTCCACATAGGTCAGGGTTTGGTCGGCATATTCGACTTCAGAGATCATCAGGCCGGCAACAAATGCCCCCATTTCGATCGACAGCCCCATGTGTTCGGTCAGCAGCGCAATCCCCAGGCACAGAGCCACCACCCCTAGCAGGAATAATTCCCGGCTTTCGGTTCGAGCGAGTAACCGGAGTAAGGAGGGAATCACCCAAATGCCCGCCGCGATCGCACCCAAAGCAAATAAGCCAGTTTGCAACAATGCCCAACCGACCGCTAGACCGATTTCCTCGATCGGTTTATCCAACGCTGGCAGCACCGCCAACATTAAGCCCAATGCCAGGTCTTGTACCACCAAGATGCCTAACATTACCTGACCATGCGGGGTGCCCGTCTCATTCCGTTCCATCAACCCCTTGAGTACCACTGCCGTAGAGGACAGCGATAAAATGCCGCCCAGAAACACGCCTTGGGCAGGAGAAGTCACCCATCCCATGCCAACGGCGGCAAGAGCCGTGATCAGAATGGTCAGCGCCATTTGCAGCGCTCCCCCACCCAAACTGATTTTTTTAACCTTATTTAATTCTGAGAAGGAAAATTCAACGCCTAAGGCAAATAACAGAAAGGCAACCCCAAACTGAGCCAGGGTTTCGACTTGGATCAGTTCTTTAATCAGCCCCAACCCAGTTGGCCCCACAATCATCCCAGCCAGTAAGTAGCCTAACAGGATGGGTTGCCGGAGCAAGGCGGCAAACAAGCCCCCTGCGGCAGCGGCTGCCAGTACCAATACCAAATCAACAATTAGCCTAAAGTCTTCTTGCACAGATTTTTTATGGATATTAAGAAAAGTATTACAGGGTATAAACTTCAGAATACAAAGTTTTTTAGATCACAGGAAACCACAGGAAAGATTTGTTTCTCACGGATCACTCCCCGATCGCAGAGTAAGAGATCAAGAGTATAAGAAGAGATGCCCTACCACCTGTTCTAGCTTGCGCATAGGGTTGTTTGATCACCATACCAGCCGCACTTAATTCGTTGAATGACCGATGACTAGCCTATTTGCTCTCAGCCCATCGCCCAAACAGCCAAGTACCCTACCCCGATCGCGGTTCTCCAGACTGACGGCAACTATCCCATCCTGGACAGCCACGCTCGTTAGTTTGACTGGAGCGACGATCGCCTTCGCTGTAGCCGATCCGGCTCACGCCTTGCGAGTCCAGGTGACACCCAGCAATCCGCAGTTGGGCGATACCTTAACGGTGATTGCAGAATATGACAATCCAGCCATCAGTGCCACTCCAACGGTAACGCTGGGCAATCAGACGCATCAAACCTTCCTGATTGGGGCAAATCGGTTCCGGGCACTCCTACCAACCACTCCCCTCAATCGTCCGGGCAACCTGCAAATTCAGGTGACAGGCGAGGGGGAAACCAAGATCGTCACAGTCGCCCTCCGCAACCGCAATTTTCCCACCCAGTCCATTTGGCTGCCACCCGGAAAAGGCGACGATGGGACAGATTACGAATTTGATTTAGTCGATGCGTTTAAAAAATTGGTGACTCCCGAAAAATATTGGCGGGGAGCCTTTCTGCGACCTAACCAGGGAGAAGTGACTACCGTCTATGGAGTGCGGCGATATTACAATGGTAAATTTGCTCAAGATTATTACCATCGTGGGGTAGACTATGCGGGGGGACATGGCTCTCCCGTGGTTGCCCCTGCGGCGGGACGGGTAGCGCTAGTGGGTCGAGAAGCCCAAGGGTTCAAAATCCACGGCAACACGATCGGGATTGATCATGGGCAAGGAGTTCTCAGTATCTTTTTGCACTTGAGCCGGATTAACGTCAAAGAAGGGGATATGGTAAACGTCGGACAGGTGATTGGCACCGTGGGCTCAACGGGCGCTTCCACCGGACCACACCTGCATTGGGGCTTGTATGTTCAGGGGCAATCGGTTGATCCAGTGCCCTGGCGAACCGCAGGCTTCGAGTAACATTTTTTTTTAAGCTTTGATTAAGTCGTTCCGGTGTGAAAATTCTAAGGCAAGATCATGCAAGGCTACTCATTCGACCAACTAGCGACGTGCAGTAGAGAGACACTATGAGCATCGAGAAGATTGTGGAACAGGCCCTACAGGACGGCTACCTGACTCCCGCTATGGAGGCAGAGGTAGGGCGAATTTGTGATACTGCGTCCGAGTTATCGATCGAGGAATATATGGCACTCGATCGCCTGATGGGAGCCCTCCTGACGGGCGAGGTGGTGGCAGTGCCACGGAAGCAATTTATTAACGTCATGGAAGAATTAGTGTTGACTGAGGCGATCGCCAGAGTGGCTGAAATCGAAGCGACGAGCGATCGCACCTTAGACTTAGGGGACATTGCCGCCTATGCCCTTAACCGCCTCCCACCGCTTTATGCCACCACCGAGGAAGGGGCAAACTACCAGCGCCAGCGAGCTAAAGAAGAGCTGCAAGGCTTAATTGCCCATCAAGTGGGTGAAGCGATCGCTCGCAATCTCGATCGTCCCGAATTCTTCCCCGAACGGCAGGCGATCGGCAAGAGTTCCGGTGATGAAATCCTGACACAGGTCAGCAGCCTACTCCAGGCTTACGCCCCTAACTTTGAACCCCAGCCAGAACCTTAATCGGCTGCCTGCCATTATTTCCACATCTTCGACAACAGCGGGTTTGGCGACATGTCTCACCCGCAAGTTTTTGTGCCGTTATCTATACCAGTTCTACCTAAGGCTGCACCACTACAGGAGTTCCAATCGACACCTGTTCATATAGGGCAATTACATCGGCATTCCGCATCCGCAAGCAGCCATGCGACACGGCAGATCCAATTAGTTCCTCCTGGTCGGTGCCATGAAAGCCAATCTCCAGTTGACCATCCGACCAAAACCCCAGCCAGCGTTTTCCTAAGGGATTGCCATCTCCGGCGGGAATAACTTCCCCCGTAATCGGATGCACCCAGTCGGGCTCCCGTTCCATCATGTGAATCTGAAACGATCCGGTTGGCGTTTCCCATCCCGCTTGCCCGATCGCTAACGGATAACTGGCTTGTAATCGCGACTGACGATAGACATAGACCTGACGATCGCTTAAATCCACCAGTAGCGTCGGGGAATTCGCGGCGATCGAGAGGGGTGAGCGAGATGCCGTTGCCGATGTTGTCCCCTTAGCAGAGGTGGTGGGCGGCATTAGGCGACGACTACCGTTAGCCGCTTGCCGTTGAGAGGTGAGAGTCGGCAATCCTGGAGGAGAGGTGCGATGGGCGGTTCGTAAAGATTGCCCAGGCAACAACGCAATTCCTGTCCGAGACCTTACTCCACTCACCTGCCATTGGGCTAACAGCAAAACAACGGCAGTGCCCATACATAGCCACATCATGCTGCGAGGCAAAAATTCATCTTTTGTCTTTACAGACATGTACCGCTAATTCTGTAAACGCAATTGAGCCTTTTCTCGATCGCCGCCTAGTGGTCAGTCAATTAATCATTGACGGGTCGCTAAAACCCAGGTTGTTGATTGAGGTTGAATTTTGCAGGTCTTCGACCCGTCAAAATTTTCCTGACGGAACACTAGTCAGTTAAGCATCTTTGATCGGGCAGCCACACCCTACCTGAGAAAGAATTTTCCCGCGATCGCACCTTGCTGTCCTTAGTCTACCCTGCAAGCAACGAAAATAAAGGCTAACAATAGAATTTCCTTCATCGGGGTAATTGGTTCGATTTCTCTGTCGTTATGCGGACGATCGCCGTCCTCTGCATCCCAGCCCTTCGATCCTGGTGATCTCTCGCAGAACTGGAGTTTATCAACCTAAAATCTTGGGATTTTTACTGTAGATCGATCAATGTAATTAAGGAAAAGTAAATAGGTAAGTTCCCCAGCAACCGTTAGCCTGAAACAAAGCTGAACTACTATTATTCGTTACGTCCGTAGTCATTAATTTTTCAATCAGGATTTAACAGTTTCTGAATTTATTCTTAGAGTTCCCAGGGCACTATGGGCACCTAAAGCGCATAAAATGCGTCCAACGTGCGTATAGATTCAGTAGATGGCAGACCTGGAATATTCACTCGGGTCTTGTAGTTGAAGTAGAATTCGTCGCCGATCCAGCGTCGCGATGCAAGTGTAGGAGAGGTTGTAATGTTTGACAAACTAATTTTGGCAGCCGCCGTAACCTTTGCAATAAACCTGTTTGCTGGGATCAGCGTTCAGTCCACGGCTCATCAACCAGAGTCAACCATGCGATCGGCTCAGTCAGTTCAACCAAGCGTAAGGCTGGCAAAACACTTAGCCGATCGCTAAAGTCAACCCAGGTTTCCCCACGTCATGCCATAGGTAGTGCGTCATCAGCAATGACTACAAACTATTGCAACTACCTACTGACATAGGTCATTCATTCGCAGAAAGGTCTACCATAGTCACGGGAACATTTACGGATTGAGCGGAGTCACTAAACCAGGAATGTTTAGAGCAAATTCCGCCCATGAGCTACTCTCTTCCTGTATCCTGGTCAACGGTTGAAGCGACAGCCGCCCAAGTGCCAGTGCAAGCCGAAAAACTCTCTAACTACGATCTGATTTTGCAATGCCAAACTGGGCATCGTCCGGATAGAGCCGCGTTTGCGGAACTCGTGCGGCGATATCAGTCCCATGTTGAGCGTGTGCTGTACCACCTCGCACCGGATTGGCAAGACCGAGCAGACTTGACACAGGAAGTATGGATTCGGGTTTACCGGAATATCCATCGCCTGAATGAGCCTGGGAAGTTCCGGGGATGGTTGAGCCGAATTGCGACTAACCTGTTCTATGACGAACTGCGGAAGCGCAAACGGAATGCTCATCCCTTGTCTCTCGATGCGCCCCTCTCGGTGGACGATGGAGAAATGGATTGGGAGATCGCCTCCGATACCCCTGGTCCGGATGAAGATTTAACCACTCGCGAGTTCTACGACCAACTCCGTGATGCGATCGCGGATCTGCCCGAAGTATTTCGCACGACGATTGTCTTGCGAGAGATTCAAGGCATGGCGTATGAAGAAATTGCTGAAATTACGGGGGTATCGCTGGGAACAGTGAAATCCCGGATTGCGAGAGCCCGTCTTCGACTTCAGTCTCAGTTACAAAACTATCTAGATGGGCAATAATGCTCAAGCAGTGGTTTGTGAGGGTGCTTTGGTAAATCGAAATGCTAGCTACAATTTCACTCTGTAGTTTGACGCATGATCAATCTGATCTGAAGAAAGATTGTTTTTAGATAACAGATTGTTTATTCTTCTCATCAAACGCTGGGTGTACTCCGTAAACGTTAAGTGATGTTGCGATGACGTCTGACTTTAACTCACACAATTCTGACCGTCAGCCCTTCTCGGCTGAATCTGCTCATCAGCCTCAACGGTCGATCGACGTAGTCCAGCGCGATCGCTTCGAGATGCTGAGTGCTTACCTGGATGGCGAAGTCACTGCCGAAGAGCGCAGGCAGGTAGAGGAGTGGCTTGCCAACGATCCCACAGTGCAGCGACTGCATAGCCGATTACTCAACTTGCGTAGTGCCTTCCAGTCCATGCCTGTGCCTTCCTCTGAACAATCGGTTCAAAAGACAGTGGATGCCGTATTTGCCAAGGTTGATCGTCGCCCCCGGTTGTCGGTGATTTGGGGTGGCGCGGCGATCGCAGCGATTTTAGTCGGTGCTGTTACTACGGTGTTTATGGGCGATCGTGGTCCTCTCCCCCAACTGGCTCAGTCCACGCGGCAAGAGGCTCCAGTGGCATCAGACAATTCTGAACCCTTATTGATTGCTCTGGATAAACCCCTCGTAGCAATTCCTAAGACTCCCGTATCTACCCCAGTGGAATCAGCGCCAACTACCCGGTTAGCGCCAGATACCAACGATAATGTGCGTTAACCTCACAATTACCTCTCACGGCAGATGATGAGTAGCAATAGGGTGATCAGGATAGGCAAGTAGAACGTAACCTGATCGCCTTAGCTGCATTCAATTTGGGCGATCGCGCTCCCTGAGATAGAACGTACTAATTGGATCCAGTCTGGAAAAGGTGATTAAGAACACTTGATGAAGATGGCTGAGGTCTACCTTTTAATAGAAAAGAGCTTCATCAGGTAGACAGACGGAAGAACTGACCAGAAATTACATCCTAGTGAGGACGCTCTGCTGATCTAGATTTTCCCCTAATATTCTGAGGGCAGGGCCAGACATTCTAGTGGTAGTTGGTTATGGATCCTGACAGGGAAAATTGGTTAGAAGCTGCCCTTTACATTGCTAAAACTGAAGAAATTCAGAAAAGAGCGGCTGCAATTGACAGCAAGTTAAAAGCAGCCCTTGACGATTTTGAGGCAGAAGCAACTCCGCTAGAGCCAGAAAGCTCTTCACAAGATTCTCAGAAGATCGTCATAGAAGATGCTGACGTTTCCGATCCTTCTACCTCTGACCTGGAGGTAACGCCGGTAGAGCCACCATACGAGCAAGTTTTGATTTTAATCTGGCAGTGATCTTAGCCGTTGCTATGGCGCTAAATTAACCAGACTGCACTTGAAGCGGAGTAGCCTGTTCTTGCCAGCGATCGCGTCGATACAGCACTCCACCTAAACGATCGACCTGATCGTTCGTCATCAGATATGCCCAGGCAGTGCCGATCGCTTGCTGCTCTAAATTCATAATGGGGATCGATCGCCGCTGGTACTGCAACTTTGCCGCTGGATAATTGGGAACTAGCTGCTGCAAGGCGATCGGATCATGCTGTTCAAACTGATCCAGAATCACTAATGCTGTTGGATCGGTAAACGAAAATAGCATTCCGTGAATGGAACGATCGCCCTCTAGCGTCAAAGCGGGATACCCAAAGGGCAACTGATACAAGCAACCCTGAACGATCGCCGGTTGGCTGGCAACCACATACGCCTCGCACACCCGATAATTTCGTTCTCCAGGTTGCAAGGTTCCATAGACAAATAGGTGAATCAATGAGTCGTCCACGGCTACCGTTCATTGAGTGAATTGATATCTTCTCAGTATAAAAAGCTGAAACGCCGAGAAACTGCTAACTGATGTACCGAATCGCGTCCAAAGGCAACCTTCATCCTAAGATAGAAGGTTGTTGTCAGAGGGGACGCTGGGTATGCGGATTTTAATCATGGGAGGCACCCGATTCATTGGGGTTTACCTGACCAAACTGCTGGTCAAGCAGGGACACGAAGTAGTGCTATTTAACCGGGGCAACAAACCGGCTCCGATCGCAGGCATTCAACAAATTCATGGCGATCGTACCAATGCCGATGAGTTAAAAGCCAAGCTGAGTGGACAGTATTTTGATGCCATTTTTGACAACAACGGGCGAGAACTGAGTGATACCCGTCCCTTAGTCGAAGCCTTCTGGGGACGACTGGAACACTTTATCTATATGAGTTCGGCTGGGGTGTATCTCAAATCGGATCAAATGCCCCATGTGGAAGGGGATGCGATCGATCCCAAGAGTCGGCACAAAGGGAAACATGACACCGAAGCCTACCTGACCGAACATGATCTGCCCTTCACCGCCATTCGTCCCACTTACATCTATGGGCCGCAGAACTACAACGATTTAGAAGCCTGGTTTTTCGATCGGATTGTCCGCGATCGTCCGATTCCCATTCCCGGCAATGGCTTACACTTCACCCAGTTCGGGCATGTACAGGACTTAGCCCAAGCTATGACCAACGTTTTAGGCAATGCCAAAGCCCAGGGGCAAATTTATAATGTGTCCGGCGATCGCTATGTCACCTTTGATGGGTTAGCCCGAGCCTGTGCCCAGGCGGCTGGCAAAGATCCGGCAAGTCTGCAAATTGTCCATTATGATCCCAAGCAATTTGACTTCGGCAAACGCAAAGCCTTCCCGCTGCGTCCCCAACATTTCTTTGCCTCAATCCAAAAAGCCATGCGCGATCTGCATTGGCAGCCAGAATATGATTTGGTTTCCGGTCTGCAAGACTCTTTCCAGAACGATTATTTGGCATCAGGACGGAACAAGGCAGAGATTGACTTTTCGACAGACGACACTATTTTGCAAGGGGCATAGAGGTTAGCAGTGGAAACGATCGGCATTATTTTAGGAGTCCTGATTCTCCTGGTGCTTCTGTACCTGCTGGGCTTGGAGATCCAATATCGTCGTCGCCCCGGCAATAAATTAATCATGACCGTTGGAGACTGGCGGATGGCAGTCAAACGTCCCCAGCACTATCAACTGGTGGGCGACCTGGAGTTGATTAACCGCACCAAGCACCTGGAAATCATGGTGCCGGAGGTCAAAGCCGAGGTGACGCTCCTATCGGGCGGTAGCTTGGAGCAGGTGACCTGTAGCGCTCGCATTATCCCTTGCCATCCCGATGAATCAGCCAGAGCCGATGGCTACTGGTTTGCTTACATTGTCAAAATTGGTAAGCGGACACGGGTGAAAGTAATGATCGATATTGAGGGCTATGACCTGAGCAAATTAAAAACGGCTTGGATCCGCGTCCACTACCTCACCTATGGGCCCCAGGGACGGATTCCCAAAGTGCGGCATGTGATTGTGCCGTTCCACTACCCCCGTCCCACCGAATCAATGAACTGGCGATCGGCAGAGGGAGCCGATGTTCTCCCGATCAAAACCCATCTGCTCACCCCACTCGATACCCCCGTCGAGATTGTTAAGCGCTATGTGTTACCCCATGCCAAACCGGGGGATATCGTGACGATCGGGGAAACGCCGATCGCCATCATGCAAGACCGCTTCCACCATGCCAGTACCGTTAAGCCAGGTTGGGTGGCAACGCGTCTGTGTTACCTGTTTCTGCCTACCTCCAGCTTGGCAACCGCCTGTGGCATGCAATCCCTGATTGATATCGTCGGGCCGGTGCGAGTGCTATTTGCCTTTTTGGTGGGGGCACTCGCCCGATTGATTGGCAAACGTGGCGTTTTCTATCAATTGGCAGGGGAGCAAGCCCGTCTAATTGATGATGTTACCGGCACGTTACCTCCCTATGATCAATTTATTGTCCTGGGACCTGCCGATCCGCAGCAGGTTGTAGACGAGATCAAACGAGAAACTGGATTATCGGCGGCGATCGTGGATGTAAATGACCTCAGAGCCGTCAAGGTGCTAGCCGCTACAGCCGATGTTGCCTTACCACTCTTGCAACAAGCATTGCTGAAGAACCCAGCCGGGAATGCCGATGAGCAAACTCCGGTTGTCCTCATCCGACCCACGTAGCACTCACTATAATGTTCCGGTTGGCTCAATGTCGGCGTGAGGTTTGGTGAAATCACGAACTGTCCGGACGGGTTCAGCGAATAAAGCGTTTAGAATGTAGGGATAAAAGATTGCAATTTAACAATTTACCCGGCTGGTTGCAGCCATTGCTGACAATGACTCAAGCCCTCCCTAAACAGACCGTTCTAATCCGTCCGGCACACTATCGCGACTTGGACGCGCTCGATCGCTTGTCTGGAGAAGCACCTGAGGTCGATTGTCTGACTTACTCCATCGCCCCTGACCACCCCCTCAAACCCACACAGCGGCGATCGGGACTGCTAAAAATTCTCGGCTTCCTGTTCTATCCCATCCAAAATCTTTACTGCGCCTATGTGCCAGGTCAGGATGACACCCTCCAAGGCATGATCCGGGTTTCACCGTTTAACCGCACCCGGAGTACCTGGCGGGTAGATCGGGTCGTGGTCAGTGAACAAACCCCCCAGCCAACTCCAACCCGATCGGAAGCCACCGTCATCGCCTCTGACACCTCCCATCGGTCAGAAGAAACAGCCCCTAAACTCAGCCGTTCCTATATTGGCTCCCAATTGTTGCGGTACTGTTTCGAGCATGTGCGCGAATCCCGAACCTGGCTACTAGAGGTTAATGTCAACGATAAGGAGTTGCTGGCACTCTATCGGCAAAATGGGTTTCAACCCCTGGCACACATGACCTATTGGGAGATTGCTGCCGATACCTTGCGAGAATTGGCAGACCGGGAGCCGGATCTCCCGAACCGCCTTCTGCCTGTGAGTAATGCCGATGCCCAATTGCTCTATCAACTCGATACAGCCGCCATGCCTCCGCTAGTGCGGCAGGTGTTCGATCGCCATATTGCGGATTTTAAAACCAGTGTGTTTGGCTCCTTAATGCAGGGGATCAAGCATTGGTTGAGCCATTTAGAAGTGGTGAGTGGCTATGTGTTTGAACCCCAACGGAAGGCCGCGATCGGGTATTTTCAACTGCGGTTATGTCGGGACGGCGACCAACCTCACCAGGCACAATTGACGGTGCATCCTGCCTATACCTGGCTCTATCCCGAACTGATGGCAGAAATGGCACAGATTGCCCAGGAATTTCCCCAGCAATCCCTACAACTCGCCTCCTCCGATTATCAGCCCGAGCGGGAAGAGTATTTAGAACGGCTAGGAGCTAACCGGATTGCCCATACCCTGATGATGTCGCGATCGGTGTGGCATAAGGTCAAAGAATCCAAATCCGCCATGGAAGCGTTGCAACTGTCCGAGGTATTGCAAGGCTTTCAGCCAGCCCGCAAGCCTGTTCCCGGACGGATCACCTTACTGCGATCGGTAAACCTACCTCCCGAAATTGCGAATGCTGGAGACATCAACTCGGGCAATCGGCAAGTACCGGGAACCGGAAAACCCGCGCCGCGATCGCACAAGTTGCTGCCGGATCTCTCCTCCAATACGGACTTCTCGGAACCGCCCCAAGAAGGACCTTGTTGCTAACTCAAATGGCATCACCATTCATTTCAGCCTTAGGGCTAGATGTCGGCAAGAAGCGGATTGGCGTGGCAGGCTGTGACGGGACTGGATTAATTGCCACCGGGCTTACCACGATCGAGTACCGCTCTTTCCAGCAAGTTCTGAGTCAGTTACAGGAGATTGTACGGGAACGACAGGTGCAAACCTTAGTGGTTGGGCTGCCTTACTCGATGGACGGTTCCCTGGGATACCAGGCACGCCAGGTGCAAAAGTTTGCCACTGGCATGGCTAAAGCCCTCGATCTCCCCCTGGAGTATATTGATGAGCGGTTGACCTCATTTCAAGCCGAACAATTGCTTCAGGCGCAACGCCTTTCGCCTCGGGAGCATAAAGGCTTAATCGATCGCAAAGCAGCGGCGATTATTCTGCAACAATGGCTGGATGAACGCCGCCAGCAGGCAAAATCATCCAGTTTTCACCCCCCAGCATCAGACTCGATCTAACTCAGTCTTGGCAGAAGACTAGATAGGCAACCAATGACGTGCGATGATTTGGGAGGTTTAGCGTATCCGTAAAATTTTTCAGTATTAGGATCATGAATGCGACGTTAGGAGAGCGTGGGAATGGCTGAAGACACGTTTGGTATGGCTGAAGAATCAATGGTATTAACCGATGAAGCAGGACGCACGATCGCCTGTACGGTTGAGCGCTACCTGGAGATTGAAGAACAACAATATGCCCTGTTGCTACCCCTGGATGCGCCGATCGAAATCTTCACCTGGGAGGAAGATGCCGATGATGAGGATGCCATTCCCGTTGAAGATGAAGATTTGATTGATACCCTCTTTCCCATTGCCAAAGCGGTACTTGAAGAACAGAATCTCACCCTGAAGCGGACGGCGGTCGTGCTCACGGTGGAAGGGGAATTGCCAGAGTTTGACCAGGAGGACGAGGAATTGACAGAAGTGCTGTCTGAAGAGGGCGAGGCGATCGAAGAATTGCAATTTTTAGCCAGCTTCTATCATGAAGAGCAGGAGTATGCAATTTATGCGCCCCTTGATCCCTGCTTTATTCTGGCTCGGATGGATGATCAGCACCAACCACATCTCCTCTCGGATGCAGAACTGGAAACCCTGCAACCTATGTTAGAAATGATTGAAGATCAATTATTCGACGAGTTTGAGTCCGCGTAACCTCCAGACCTCCCCTGATATGGCGCAGCGCCCTTCCAAATGGTTGATTTTCCTGACAGTGGTCTTCGCCGGTCTGGGGGTTGCTGCATGGCAAAGTTGGGCTTGGTGGACAACTGCGATCGCGCCGATGTCTGCTAATCCCAATACTCAACCATTGATTGTCACCATTCCATCTGGAACCTCCGCTCAAGAAATAGGGCAAACCCTGGTTGCTCAAGGAGCCATTCGTTCAGTCACTGCCTGGAATCTATGGACCCGTTGGCTCAGTAGGAACAACGAAGCAGGTGGATTTCAGGCAGGTACCTATCAGGTATCTCCAACTCAATCACTCCCCGAGATTGCGGCTAAAATCTGGGACGGAGATGTGATGCAACGCAGCTTCACCATTCCCGAAGGGTGGTCGATTAAGCAAATGGCCGCCTACTTTGAGCAACAGCAGTTCTTTTCTGCCAACGATTTTCTGGCGGCGGTAAATCGATTCCCCATCCGTGAATATTCCTGGATACCAACCCCTCCGGCTGAGGCTATGTATGCCCTAGAGGGCTATCTGTATCCAGATACCTATCAAATTGCCGCCGGTGGTGCAGTCACGCCGGATGCCATTATTCGGCAAATGCTCGATCGCTTCCAACAGGTTGCTATTCCGCTCTATCAACAATCCCGGAAGCAAACCTCATTAAATTTCCAGCAATGGGTGACGTTGTCTAGCATCGTCGAGAAGGAAGCAGTTGTCCCCACCGAGCGGGAATTAATTGCTGGCGTGTTTTGGAATCGGCTACAAAAAGGCATGACGCTCGGATCGGATCCCACCGTTGAGTACGCCTTGGGCATTCGGCAAACTCCCGATCGCACCCTCACCTGGACAGAAGTCAAAACCCCGTCTCCCTACAATACCTATGTCAATGCTGGGCTGCCGCCCACCGCGATCGCCAGCCCTGGACTGCCTAGCCTCAAAGCCACCCTACAGCCCGCCAGCACCGATTATCTCTACTTTGTCGCACGTTATGACGGGACGCATGTGTTTAGCCGCACAATGGCAGAACATCTAGCCGCTCAAGATACCATCCATGACCAGCGAGAACGCCAGCAGCCGAATTAGCCTGTACTCTGTTAGTCGATCGCCAAGTTTGGGTAAGACTTAATTAACTACGATCAATTGGCAATCGCTAGATTCTATGAATTGGCAAAGTTAGACCGCATATTTACCCTGTGGTCTACGGATAATTTTGGAGTCGTCCTTCTAGGATTAGATATCGCCCGACGGTTTGACATGCAACCACAATCCTATCTTGGGTTTGTGTAACCTCCGCCTGATGGCAATCTGCCCATGAATGGCAAAATTCCCTATGCTTGAAGCGAATTCCTCCTGTAGAGTGAACTAAGATCAGTATTTGTACTCACTAATCTTGCCTGTAGCGGCAGTTTATCCTCACTATCATCTGACACCATATTGGCTATGTCCTGGGGCAAACTTTTACAACCAAATCTGATTCTATCGGGCAGTATTCTGAAACTCACCCCCGAACTCCTCCATCAGCATCATTTGCAGGGTTTAGTCCTGGATGTCGATGAAACATTAGTCCCGTTTCGGATGGCAGATGTCTCTGAGGAGCTCCTACCCTGGGTCGAGTCAATTCGCCAAATTGCCCCACTATGGCTAGTAAGCAATAACATCAGCGAAGCGCGAATTCGCCGGATTGCCAAAACGCTCAGTCTACCTTACATTGCGGGAGCCGGAAAACCCTCGCGGCGTAAACTCCGACGAGCCGTAGAGGCGATGGATCTCCCTGTAGAGCAGGTTGGCATGGTAGGCGATCGCTTGTTTACAGATGTCCTGGCAGGCAACCGCTTAGGCATGTTCACCATCTTAGTGGAACCTATGGTGGATCCAAATGCCACCATGCGCCGTTCCTCCTTACACTCTTTGGAAGTCTGGATATCCCAAGCCCTGGGAGCATCCTTTGTACCCCACAAATAAACGTAAAAATTATGAAACAGGTTGACACAAAACATGATGATTTTTTATAAAATAAAATATGAAGAAATCTTTATGAATAATTCAGGTGGATGATGTAAAGCAATGCATACAAAACCTGACAAATGACGACAGAACAAAACATAAAGAAAAGATTACGAATACCGGACATCCGGAATATTCCTGTCATGCTGTATGAAGTTCAAATGGGGTCAGCCCATAAAGACCCTAACCATAAATCGCTATAAATACTAAAGCGAAGCGCTGAACCTTAATTGATAAAGGTATCGGCGCTTCGCTGTGTCTATGGCAACTTGGATTGCCCGACGTATCGCCCTGGCTCCCTGCATCCTCGTATGTCCCAAACTCTGGTGATTAAAATTGGTACCTCTAGCCTGACCCAACCGGACACAGGACATTTAGCCCTCTCCACGATCGCGGCACTCGTGGAAGTGATTAGTCAGCTTCGGGAGCAGGGCAACCGCATTGTGTTAGTCTCCTCCGGTGCGGTGGGGGTTGGCTGTGCCCGCTTGGGTTTAACCGAACGCCCCCGCACGATCGCCCTGAAACAAGCCGTTGCCGCTGTCGGCCAGGGCCGCTTAATCCGCGTCTATGATGATTTATTTACTGTATTGCGTCAGCCGATCGCCCAGGTGCTATTAACTCGCAGCGATTTAGTCCAACGCAGTAGCTATCTCAATGTTGAACGCACCTTTCAGGAATTGTTAAATTTAGGGGTTGTGCCGATCGTCAACGAAAACGATACGGTCGCCGTGGATGAGTTGAAGTTTGGCGACAATGATACCCTGTCTGCCTTAGTCGCCAGCCTGGTACGGGCAGATTGGCTGTTTTTGCTGACGGATGTCGATCGGCTCTATTCCGCCGATCCCCGCCGAGATCCCACGGCTGAACCGATTACGTTAGTCAGCCAGATTAGCCAACTAAAAGCCCAGGTACAAATTGGTGGACAGGGTTCCCAGTGGGGCACAGGTGGCATGATGACCAAAATCTCCGCTGCCCAAATTGCCACGGGGGCGGGAGTCCGAACAGTGATTACGGAAGGACGTTCTCCCCATAACATTCCAAAGATTTTGCAAGGAGCCGATCTTGGGACTCAGTTTGAACCCCAACCCCGCCCGATTAGTGCCCGTAAACGCTGGATCGCTCACGGGTTAGTTCCAGTTGGCAAGCTGTATCTGGATGATGGTGCCGTCAAGGCAGTACGAAATGCTGGAAGGTCATTGCTCCCGGCGGGCATTATTCAGGTGGAAGGTGAGTTTGATAGCCAGGATGCCGTTATTCTTTGCGATCGTACAGGGCAAGAGATTGCGCGAGGCATTGTCAACTACAACAGCAGCGAATTACAGAAAATCCAGGGATGCCAGAGTGACGCGATCGCAACGGTGCTGGGCTACCCCGGGGCAGAAACCGTGATTCACCGGGATAACTTGGCACTCAGTCAGGAGTGATTGGCTCGTTCTCCCACCGCTAACCGAGCCAAGGGTCGAGCTAAGGTTTTTTGGTGAGATGGATAATCATTCGCTGGCTCATGGGGCTGGACTAATGCCTCCAGATTCAGGCGATAGCCCACATTCCGCACCGTTTGAATCAGGCTGGGCTGCCGGGGATCGGTTTCAATCTTCTTGCGCAGCGATAGGACATGGGTATCCACGGTTCGGGGATTATCAATCTCATCCGGCCAGGCTCGACGCAGTAACTCCGATCGACTAAGCGGTGAGCCACTCGCCTGTGCCAAAACATACAATAAACTAAACTCTTGGGGCGTTAATTCTACGAGTTCTCCCCGATACCGGACGCGCCGATGCACTAAGTCAATCCTCAGATCTCCATATTCCAGGGATGCAGGGGGCAGCATGGGCTTCCGTCGTCGCGTCAGGGCTTCTACCCGCGCTAGAAACTCTCGCATCCCAAAGGGCTTGGTCAGATAGTCATCGGCGCCAGCTTTCAGTCCAGCAACGATTTCCGCTTCCGTGTTTCGTACAGACAGCATCAGGATCAGACACTGTTGCTGTTGTTGTAACCATCGACAAAATTCAATCCCATCACCGTCGGGTAACTCAGAATCAAGAATGACCAGAGTGGGTTGACGTTGTTGGAATACTTCAACCGCTTGGCGGAGGTCAGCCGATTGATAGACTGTATAGCCAGCTTGTTGCAAATGCCATCCCAACAACGATCGGAGATGGGGGTTTCCCTCAGCAATTTGAATACAAAGAACTCCCACAGAGGCACACGTCCTTCCGATGTGTGAGTTAACCATAACAGAGGCTTTCATTTGTATTTGTAATCGCTGCTACCCCCAGGGTAGGGATGACCACCCGTATGGAGGAACAAGAACTCGACGGATTAACGTTAAAATGAAAACAAGCGCTCCTGGTTTGAGAAGCCATTCTCCAAACGGGAAACTCAATTCCCATCTGGAATAGCGCAGAAGCTGCCAATTGATTCCTTAGTTAAATTCTGCTATCCAACTTCTGCCCTTACTGTCTCCCAATCGCAAACCATGTTGCAGGACACACTGACCATTCGCCATTACCAGCAGTTAACCGACTCCCTGGTCGAACTATGGAATCGGGGTTATCGCTATGATGATTTACGGATGTACGTTGATGGCTATCTAGCCGCCCTTCGGCACACTAACGTACTGGAACCCTATCTGATCCATCGTCTGGAAGATGAGGTGACGCGTTATATCTACGATCCGTCGAATTTTGAAAACCCTAACCCCGCGTCCGAGCGAGACTACTACTAACTGAGCAATAACGGTTGACACCCCAATCTCCTGTAGCCCTTTGTGGGCAACAGACTACAGGAGAGGGGATAGTACGGCGTGAAGAACGAAAGAGAAGTCGTGATCGCAGGAGATGCGATCGCTCACTTTAAGAGGCTAGAGCTACTTCCACCATTTGTTGCAGTTCGCCATTCTGATAAAGCTCAATCATGATATCAGACCCCCCAACGAACTCACCATTGATATAGACCTGGGGAATGGTTGGCCAGTTTGAGTATTCCTTTACCCCCTGACGAATTTCGGGATCAGCCAGGACATCCACGGTTTCGTAGGGGACACCTAAGGTGTTGAGAATTTGCACGACATTATTGGAAAAGCCGCACTGGGGCATGAGTTTACTGCCTTTCATGAACACCAGAATTTTATTCTGCTGAATCAGGCTGGAAATCCGAGTGTGAGCGTCTGTAGTCATAGTTTGATGCGTAATGGTGTAATAGCGGGTCACGGTCAAGAATCAAAGAGTCTATGCGCCCAGAGGATCATTGGCTTGTGGCGGTTGCCCAAGTCGTGGGGGTATAAGTCTTGAGTGCCAGTGCATGAATCGCTTCCGTAGACATTGCCTGCTGCACAGCTTTATAAACCATTTGATGCTGTTGGACTCGTCCTTTCCCTTCAAACAGGGACGAAACCACAGTGACCTGGTAGTGATCACCACCACCGGTCAGATCCTGAACCTGGACTTGGGCATCGGGTAGCTCAGATCTAATCATCGCTTCTACCTGATCCGGATTAATCATCCACCCTCCTTAACGTATGCTGAGCATCCTAAACAAACGGTTGGCAGCAGATTCAGCCTCAGTAGGTCATCGGCAATGCCTACCGATCGCCAGCCTCCTGCCCTTAGTCTAATCGTTAACCGCACTCGACAAACCGCTCACAGTGAACCATATATCCTCCGCAAGGATGAAATGGTAATGTGGGCAAACTTAGCTGTTAACTAAGGTGTGGCTGAAGATTGCTCGGCTCGGGGAAATGGAGTATCGACAAAGCCCAATTCAAATAACTGTTGGTAGGCCTTTTTGCCCAAATCACGGGTAGGCTGTTGGCTGCGGACGATTTGCACTAACAATGGCACCGCCAATTCCGGTTGCTTTTGAGCCCGATGGACTAAAGCCAGTTGATAGGTTGCCTCATCCCGCATCTGTGCCGTTTCCAAGGCTTTCCGCCGCTGGCTATCTGCCACCCGATTATCGATCGCGGAAAAGCTCCCGGCTAAATCCTGGTAGAAGTTGGACAATTGATTGAACACTTGCCGAGCTTCTTGGAGCTTCTTGATTGCCGCCGTATAGTTTTGGGCAGACACCGCCCCATTCGCTTCTTGCATTAACCGTTGACCACCCTGAACGCTAAGGAAACCACTCTCTTGAGTGACTGGACGCACCACATTGGGATCATTTGGATCGATCGGTTGAGCTTGATCAGGCCCCGTTGGCAATGCCTGTGCTTGAACGTTCATTGGTCTAAACACGATCGTAGCAGTCAGCAGGGACAACGAGGCTAAGCCTGTAATGTAGAAGGGACGAAGCATACCAAGGGGTTCCATGAGGGCAGATTTTGACAAGAGTTGCGCAAAGAAAAATAGATCTAATCTTTTCTTTATAGATCTAAACCCTCGTATCTTACCACCCTGATTCCTGTATCCACCGCTGCCGATCCGCCAAAGCTAAGACATAGTAAGCTTCCAAATAATTTGGAGTCTTGAGTATCCCGATGAGCGCACAATTGTGTGACTTGATTTTATTTTTTTGGGCTAGCGTGGAATAACTTAAATCCTAGCGATTCACCCAAGGTAGCTCTATGACTGGACAAGCCCCACTGAACCCCACGCCTGAGCCAGCCCCTGGTACAACAATGCCAGAGTCCAGTGTAGGTCGTGTCCTTCAGCGAGGAGGCGAAGAGTTATTACTACAAAAGGTAGAAGACCGATTTGTGGTCAGTACCACTGACTCCGATGCCTTAGCGAATTTAGTGCAGCAGTTGCCAGCGGAACTACAGCCCACCTCTGGACTAGAACAGTTAACCGAGATCGTAGTTGATCCAGCCCAACGGGATCAGGTGATGCAACAGGTCAGGCAATCTGAGCAGATCGACTATGCCACCCATGTTTACCAACTCCAAAATAGTCCTGATTCTCGCATCTATTTGACCAATCAAATTACGATTCAATTTGCTCCGACCGTTCCTCCATCCGCGATCGGGCAAATTGCGTTGGAGTTCGGCTTACAACAGGTCAAACCAATTGAAGGGCTTGCCAATGCCTTTGTCTTCCAAAGTACGGCGGCAGCGACTGAAAATCCCGTGAAAATTGCCAACCGCCTTATCCAGCGATCGGAAGTGATGGTAGCAGAACCGAATATTGTCATCCCGACTCAGTCTTACTACCGCCCTAAAGATCCGCTCTATCCCAAACAGTGGCATTTAAACCACTCCGGCGGCACTGGACTCGCTGCCAACTCCCATATTTTTGCTGAGAAAGCCTGGGACATTACGCGCGGTGTGCGATCGATCATCGTGGCGGTCATGGATGATTCCGTCGATCTGAATCATCCCGATTTTCAAGGGGTCGGTAAAATCGTGGCACCCCGCGACTTTAAGGACAATGATTTTCTACCTTTGCCCGGTGAACCTGAAGATAATCACGGTACAGCCTGTGCGGGTGTGGCAGTAGCGGAAGAGAACGGCAATGGCAGTGTCGGAGTCGCTCCAGGCTGCGCCCTGATGCCAATTCGGACTACCGGATATCTGGGTGACGAAGATATGGAACGGTTGTTCAACTGGGCGATCGACAAAGGAGCCGCCGTGATTTCCTGTAGCTGGGGAGCGGCTGCTAACTACTTCCCGTTGTCGTTAAGAGTCAGTGCCTCTCTGACCCGGGCAGCCACAAAGGGACGCAACGGTAAAGGCTGTGTGATTGTGTTTGCGTCTGGCAATTCTAACCGTCCGATCAATGGCACTGTCAATGAACAGGGATGGCCCAATAATGAACTGCGCGGTTCTACCCAGTGGTTAAATGGATTCGCCATTCATCCCGATGTGATTGCGGTCGCGGCATCAACCAGTTTGAACCGAAAAGCGGCTTACAGTAACTGGGGGGCAGAAATTTCTGTCTGCGCTCCGAGTAATAATGCGCCCTCAATGGTGCCGCCCGATGCGTATGACACCTATGCAGGCTTGGGAATCGTGACCGCTGATCGCACCGGGTATGAAGGGTATGACCCAGGTAATTTCACTTCCGACTTTGGCGGCACTTCCAGCGCCTGCCCGGTGGTTGCCGGAGTCGCCGCCTTAGTTCTGTCTGCCAATCCCGATCTGACTGCCACCGATGTGCGGCAAATTTTGCAACAAACCGCCGACAAGATTGTGGATCAAAACCCTGATCCGCAACTGAAGTTACGCAAGGGCACCTATGAGACAAGTGGACGATCGGAATGGTTTGGCTACGGTAAAGTCAACGCCTTTAAAGCCGTCCAGGCGGCAGTTCAGCGTCAAGCCGCCGCGATTGCAGGTTCTCGCCAAATTCGCCAAGCCAATTCCACCCAGGTGGCGATTCCGGATTACAACCTTCAAGGGGTCACCAGTACGATTCAAATTACCGAAACCAGCCTGGTACGAGATGTTCAGGTTACTGTCGCGATCGATCACAGCTTCATGAGCGATCTCGAAATTAGTTTAACCAGTCCATCGGGACAAACCATATTGCTGCAAGGACGAACGCTGGGGGTGAGAACAACTCTGCAAGCCACCTACTCCCCGCAAACGACTCCCTTGCTGAAACGATTCTTTAACCAACCCGCTCAGGGGCAGTGGAAATTAACCGTGGTCGATTATGCCCAAGGCGATACTGGCAGCCTGAAAACCTGGGAACTCCTGCTCAAAGTATGAGCTTAAACTGGGCGCGATCAACTCCTCGGCATCGGCGTTCTGCCCTGTTCATGTTGCCCTGAGGTCTGTCAATGCCCGTTGGAGATCCGCCGTAAGCTGTTTCGCCTGTTGCTTAGGAGAGCCAGTATTGTAATCTGCCACTTTTAAGGGAGAAGCAATCTGGATACGCACCTGAGAGCGCCAGGGAACTAGAGGATCACTGTAATGGATGCTAATTGGGACGATCGTGATGCCCAAATGCGATCGGCTGGCTTCCGCCTGAAGCGCTAAACGGGCTAATCCCGGCTTTAACGGTTGCACCTGCTCATCGCGATAGATATCGCCTTCGGGAAAAATCACTAATACTTCGCCTGCCTGAAGTAAGTCAACGCCATACCGCAGGCTCGCGATCGCTGGACGCTTGGGATCGATCGGAAATCCCCCCATGCGGCGAATAAACCAACCCTGTAAGCCCGTCATCTCATCCGCAGACACCATAAATCGCAGGTGCCGTCCTGTGATATCATGACCAGCGACATACGGAATCATGAAAGCATCCCAACGGGAGCGATGCGTGGGAGCCAGAATCACCGGACCGGCTGGCGGTAAATGCTCTTGACCAGAAACTTCAATCTGCTGGAAGTAAAACGGCAGTAAGGCATAGCGGCCAACTGGATAGGCGATCGAGATCAGCCAGGGTGAAACTTGCGAGGTATTGGGCAAAACCGGGGGGCAATCTGGTTTGCTAAGGGAACACGGGGTAGAGAACGGATCCACCACTGTTAGGGGTGGGGTTGAGTAGCGATCGTCCGGGCAGGGAGAATGCACCTGGATGTCGGCAGAATAATCGACAGTCGATGATTTCAGGGGGGTCATTAGATCGAGCAAATGCATGGTGCAAGCTAGGGGGTAGATGCCAGTGAGCGGTGTTACTTCTACCCTAAATGCCTCTTAATCTGCTGTTCCTGCGACTAGGGACACTTTCATCTGTGGCATGAGACTAAGATCATCAGGCTTGCCGCGATCGCTCCTTGCGCCGATTGGCAAACCAGGCTTGTAAGAGTTGGCGACAGGGCGCTTCCAAGATACCACTTATCGTAGAAAAATGATGGTTGGAAGCTGAACTATCCGGGAGATTTAACACACTCCGGATTGCCCCCGCTTTTAGATCATCGGCTCCATACACCAATCGTCCTAAGCGTGCGAGCACTAACGCCCCGGCACACATGGGACAAGGCTCTAGAGTGACGTACAGCGTACATTGTTCCAGATGCCAGCTACCCAATCTCTGTCCGGCAGTTCGTAATGCCAGAATTTCGGCATGAGCCGTAGGATCGTGATCCCGTTCACGCCGATTTTCGGCTTCCGCGATCGCCTGATTATCTGCACCGACAATGACTGCACCAACCGGAATTTCTCCTGCTAGACCAGCCTGGGTCGCTAAGGCGATCGCCCGTTGCATCCAGTCATAGTGAACCAGGTATTCTGGCGCATCGATCAAGGGCAACGGTAGCATCATTGAGCCATAAACCATCCAGGGTTAGAATCAGCCGCAAGCCAACAAATTAACTGTTTACAGGTGATGGTTGATTCGGTGCGGTTGCCAAAAGTGGATCTAAGGCATGGTGGCTGTCTAAACGATAGAGATCGTCACAACCGCCAATATGTTCCTGATTAATAAAGATTTGGGGAACGCTGCGGCGACCATTCGCCCGTTCTGCCATCTGTGCCCGAGCCGCCTCATCGCCATCAATCTTATATTCGGTATAGTTAACCCCTTTCCACCAGAGCAGCAGTTTGGCACGAATACAAAACGGACAGGTTTGCCAGGTATAAATTTCAACATTGGCGTTCACCCGTTCAGGATGCCGATTCAATAACGTGTTGAGTGGATTCATCACCAGTTCCTCAAATCGTGAACAACTGCCTGTAAGGCGCGATCGAGCGGATTCCCTAAGTCTAGTATCTGCTCCACCTCGGACAATGCCAGCCATCGATAGGTGGAATTATATTCAGTCTGGCTTAACTGGATTTGGGTTTGCTCCAACTGGGTTAATGTCACCCTATAAGTCAGATTAACAGTATGGGAACCATGCTGCTGCGGCTCTTGTTGCCGCATAGCAAAACAGGTGGAATAGGTGCCAATGAACTGAAATCGATCGACCGTCAAATTCCCTAACTGGGCTTCTTCTGCCGCCTTCCTTTGGGCAGTGGCGATCGGACTTTCACCCGCTACCATTCTGCCACCGATCAGCCACCAGGAGGCGCGGGGATACTGACAACGTTGGGCTAACAATAGTTGTCCTTCCCTGACAAATGCCAGATCGACACAGGTAATCACCAAATAATCCAGGGCGCTACTATATAGCGACTCGGGCATGCGATCGTGGCTCGTTTTAGGATTGAGCCGCCCCCTTTCCTCAAAGTGGGGAACTTGAAATCGAGACATTGTTACCGAGGGGAAAAGACACTAGCAGCAAGATTAAGAAACCAGTCAACGCCATCACCACCGCCACCGCCGTTAAGCGCCACCGGAGATACCAAGCTGAACGCGGCGATTGCTTCCCAGTCCCGTTAGATTTCTGGGGCTGAGGCGGCAGCAACCATAGAAGCAGACTCGCGATCGTCATCAAGCTCCCTAAAATGGTAGCCGTCCCTGCGATCCAGGCAAGTCCCAACCAAAGCACTATCATCATCACTCGTCGCTATTTTTTCGGAACCAGGAAATAAGTTCCCAGACCCTGATCAACTCTCTTAGCAGTAAAACTTAACACGAGTTGTTTACTGAATCAGCTTCTAGCGTGAGTACGCCTTTTGATAGACTTGTAGACTGAAGCGCAATAAGACTAGCGCGAAATCAGCAGTTGGGAGGGTTTACTTCGTGGAGAGCACACTCGGTTTAGAGATCATTGAAGTTGTTGAACAGGCTGCGATCGCGTCCGCTCGGTGGATGGGCAAAGGTGACAAGAATACTGCTGATCATGTTGCTGTAGAAGCCATGCGGGAACGCATGAACAAAATCTACATGCGCGGCAAGATTGTCATCGGGGAAGGAGAGCGGGATGAAGCACCCATGCTCTACATTGGCGAAGAAGTGGGGATTTGCACCCGCGAAGATGCCAAGAACTATTGCAACCCCGACGAGTTGGTCGAAATTGATATCGCTGTTGATCCCTGCGAAGGTACCAACTTGGTGGCATACGGTCAACCCGGATCAATGGCAGTGCTAGCCATTTCTGAAAAAGGTGGTTTATTCGCCGCTCCAGACTTTTACATGAAAAAGCTGGCCGCACCTCCCGCCGCAAAAGGGCATGTAGACATTAATAAGTCAGCCACCGAAAACTTAAAGATCTTGTCAGAGTGTCTCAATCGCTCGATCGAGGAACTCGTTGTTGTCGTGATGAAACGCGATCGCCACAATGATTTGATCAAGGAAATTCGGGAAGCCGGAGCGCGGGTACAACTGATTAGCGATGGTGACGTGGGGGCTGCCCTGAATTGTGGCTTCTCGGGAACCAACATCCATGCCTTGATGGGCATCGGTGCCGCTCCAGAAGGTGTGATCTCAGCCGCCGCTATGCGGGCGTTAGGTGGTCACTTCCAGGGACAACTGATCTATGATCCGGAGGATGTTAAGACTCCTGAGAGCGCGAAGTGGACTCGCGAAGGCAACATTGCCCGCCTCAACGAAATGGGTATCACTGAACCCGATCGGGTTTACACTGCCGACGAACTAGCAGGGGGTGAAAATGTGTTGTTTGCTGCCACTGGGATCACCACTGGCAATTTATTGCAAGGCGTTCGCTTCTTCCACGGGGGGGTAAGAACTCAAACCTTGGTCATTTCTAGCCAGTCGAAGACCGCTCGCTTTGTCGATACCATCCACATGGTTGAGCAGCCTAAAGTGATTCAACTGCACTAAGGATTGGCATGATGAATCAATAGGGATTGCCAGGTTAGTGACTAGTGAGGCATCACGTTTGCCACCATCGCTAGTCACTAATTGCTAAAACCCCTCTGGTTGATTGATCACCAACCGACGAGCTACGAAGTTCCTCCTAACGCCGATCCAAACCCATAACAGAGCGACTTTAAGATGAACATTGTCATTGTGGGGCTAAGTCACAAAACCGCCCCAGTCGAAGTACGGGAGAAGTTAAGCATTCCTGAAACCCAATGTGAAAAGGCGATCGCGCAATTGTGCGCCTATCCTCACATTGAAGAAGTAGCCATTTTAAGTACCTGTAATCGGCTGGAAATCTACATTGTCACCAGCGAAACCGAACAGGGAATTCGAGAAGTTATTCAGTTTTTATCGGATCACAGTAAATTACCGATCGCCAGCCTGCGACCCTTTTTATTCATGCTGTTACACCAGGATGCTGTTATGCATCTGATGCGGGTCGCCGCCGGACTGGATAGCCTCGTCCTGGGTGAAGGTCAAATCCTGGCTCAGGTGAAGCAATGCCATAAGCTGGGTCAACAATACCAAGGCGTTGGTCGTATCCTGAATCAACTGCTGAAGCAAGCCCTCACCGCCGGAAAACGAGTGCGGACTGAAACCAGCATTGGCACTGGAGCCGTCTCGATCAGTTCGGCGGCGGTAGAACTGGCACAAATGAAGGTACAAAACCTGGCGGCCTGTCGGGTGGCGATCGTCGGGGCTGGCAAAATGTCTCGCCTGCTGGTGCAACACCTGGTATCCAAAGGCGCGGTGAATATTTCTATACTCAATCGATCGTTGAACCGAGCGCAGGAATTAGCCAAACAATTTCCTACGGCTGAATTACATCTGCATCCGCTAGAGGACATGATGCAGGTGATTGCCCATGCTGATTTGGTCTTTACCAGTACCGCCTCGACTGAACCCTTACTTAATCGGGGAAACTTGGAGCCTGTGCTCATTTCGGGACAGCACTTGATGCTGTTTGACATTTCGGTGCCCCGCAACGTCGATGCCGATGTCAACGCCCTGCCCCATGTGCATGTGTTCAACGTAGATGACCTGAAAGCGGTGGTGGCACAAAACCACGAAGCCCGTCGCCAAATGGCAATGGAAGCCGAATCGCTGCTAGAAGAGGAAGTAGAGACGTTTGAAACCTGGTGGCGATCGCTGGAAACTGTTTCTACGATCAGCAGCCTGCGCGAAAAGGTAGAGACAATTCGCGTCCAGGAATTAGAGAAGGCACTATCCCGGCTCGGCACAGAGTTTGCTGAGAAACATCAGGAAGTGATTGAAGCTCTAACCCGGGGCATTGTGAATAAAATTCTGCATGATCCGATGGTACAACTCCGGACTCAACAGGACATTGAAGCCCGTCGCCGCGCCATGCAAACCTTAAGCGTACTATTCAATTTGGATACGGCGGCATCCAACAAACAGTACGGCTAAGCCACAAAAATAGGGGGATCCGGTTGATCCCCCTGCCTCTGCTACGTTGGTCGCTACTGCCGCCGCAGAGAATCGCTTACTGTGCCCGATAATGCCCTTCGGGGGGATGGGCGATCGCGGGAGAGATCGTGGGTGAAATGGACGGTGGTGCCGCCGGAATCGGAGTCCGGATCGGTGGCGCGGCGACGACAGGCGAGTACGAAGAGATTTGCACCACGCTGGGAGTAAACAGGAAAATATTTTCTCCTAACCGCTCCTGATGCCCATCGATCGCGTAGACTCCACCGGCGACAAAATCAACACTGCGCTGTGCCTGATCGGGATCCATCAGGATCAAATTCACAATCACCGACTTCCGTTCCCGCAGTAGGGTGACCACCTGGGGCATTTCTTCAAATGATCGGGGTTGCAGCAGTACCATTTCCGAGCGCCCGCCATTCCGGTTGGGCATACCAATCACGTTACTGGGAGGCACGTTGGCTGTCGCCGATCGCTCCCGATTCAGCATCATTTCATCCTGCAAGGCATCATCCGCCGAATAATCCGCCTCATCATACTCATACTCGTAGTCCACACCATCAAACTGTTCCCCAAAGCCCAAAGTATCCCAAACGCGACGGAAGATATTCATAGCGACCTCAAATCCCAGACTAGATCACCCGTTCTTAATTCACCCGTTGCATTAATTTTAGTCGCAAAGTTAAAGTTTGGTGTCAAATGTATCCCAGCGACCTAACGGACTCATCCGGAGTCAGAAAACTGCACAGGAAAATTCAGACGATCGCCAAAATTTAACCCTTCTATGGCAATCTGAAGGTATTAACAATTCGTAGCCAGCAGTTCACTGATTTGCCGCAATTGCCCCTCGAATTGTTCATCGCCAATTGTTGCTACAGAGATTCACCATCACGTATGCAAACGCTGCCCAGTCCCCCCTCTCCTACCACCCCTCGGTACTCTACCGATTCGTCAATCCCACGGCGCAAAACTCGTCCGGTGCCCGTGGGCAGTATCACGATCGGCGGGGGGCATCCCGTTGCCGTCCAGTCCATGATCAACGAAGATACGCTGGACATTGCCGGGTCGGTGGCAGCCATTCGCCGTTTACACGAAATTGGCTGTGAAATTGTGCGGGTTACGGTTCCCAGCATGGCACACGCCAAAGCGATGGCAGAAATCCGCGATCGGCTTCACAAAACCTATCAACCCGTTCCCCTCGTCGCTGATGTCCATCACAATGGCATGAAAATTGCCCTGGAAGTCGCGAACTATGTAGACAATGTGCGGATTAATCCGGGGCTATATGTATTTGAAAAACCCAATCCGAGTCGAACCGAATATACACAGACCGAATTTGATGACATTGGCGAAAAAATTCGGGAAACCTTAGAACCCCTGGTGGTGCTACTCCGCGATCGAGGTAAATCCATGCGGATCGGAGTCAATCACGGTTCTCTCGCTGAACGGATGCTATTTACCTACGGTGACACCCCAGAGGGCATGGTGGAATCGGCATTAGAATTCATTCGGATGTGCGAATCGTTTAATTTCTATGACCTGGAAATCTCACTCAAAGCCTCCAGAGTCCCCATCATGCTGGCTGCCAACCGCCTGATGGTGCAGCGCATGGACGAACTGGGCATGGACTATCCCTTACACCTGGGGGTGACGGAAGCAGGAGATGGCGAATATGGGCGGATTAAGTCCACAGCGGGCATCGGCACCCTATTAGCCGAGGGCATTGGCGATACTATTCGGGTGTCCCTGACGGAAGCCCCAGAGAAAGAAATTCCGGTGTGCTATAGCATTTTGCAAGCCTTAGGACTGCGACGCACCATGGTGGAATACGTCGCCTGTCCCTCCTGCGGTCGCACCCTATTTAACCTGGAAGAAGTGTTACATAAGGTGCGGGAGGCGACTAACCATCTCACGGGTCTGAATATTGCAGTCATGGGCTGTATTGTGAATGGCCCTGGCGAAATGGCAGATGCCGATTATGGCTATGTTGGCAAGCAGGCAGGGTATATTTCCCTATATCGGGGGCGGGAAGAGATCAAGCGAGTTCCTGAAGCCGAAGGAGTGCAAGAGCTAATCAACTTGATTAAGTCCGATGGACTGTGGATTGACCCTAAGTAACCCTTTGAAAACCTTAGATGAACTAGAATCAAGCAAATGGACATTTTGTAACGTCCTTTTTCAGGATTAATCCTGAGGCGGTGGTAGAGTCCTGAAAGGAATAATGAACATCTGATTGCCCACTGCTGCCTGTGCTAGATTGGGCATAACCTACCTCCACAGTCATTCCCAGCATTCACAATATGGTCATAAAAAAACGCGGGCTTGTTCTTGGGGCAGCAGCCGTTGCTGTCACTTCTGTGACCGTCACAGCAGCCGGACTCCATTTGTATAAAGGGCAGGCCTTTTTGCGTGAGAGTTCTGAAGAGGTCACTGCCAGTGATGGTTCGTTGCAGCCGATGTCAATGCTGTCACTGCAAGCGCTATTTCGCCAGAGCCCTAAAGAACTGGTAGACGAGGTTTGGCAGATCGTCGATCGCAACTACGTTGATGCCACCTTCAACCAAAAAGACTGGAAGGCACTCCGGAAACAGTATCTCAACCGCACCTACACAAACCGGGAGGATGCCTATAAAGCCATCCGGGAGATGCTGAAGCAACTCGAAGATCCCTACACTCGCTTCATGGATCCGAGTGAGTTCAAGAGTATGCAGATTGATACCTCAGGCGAACTGACTGGGGTGGGCATTCAACTGGCAGCAGACGAGAAAACCAAAAAGCTGACGGTGATTGCGCCGATCGAAGATTCTCCTGCTTTTTCTGCTGGCATTCTCGCGAAGGATATCATCACCAGTATTGACGGTATTAGTACCGAGGGGATGGATGTCAACAAAGCCGTCACCCTGATTCGGGGGCCGGTCAATACCCAAGTGCGGCTATCCATCCTGCGCGGCAATCGACCAATGGATTTCACGATCAAACGGGCGCGGATCGAAATTCATCCGGTTCGTTCCAGCTATCGCCAGACTCCTCAGGGGGGAATTGGCTATATTCGTCTGGTGCAATTTAGTGCTAATGCCCCAACGGATATGCGAAAGGCGATCGAAAGCCTGGAAAAACAGCAGGTAGCGGGCTATATTCTCGATCTGCGTTCTAATCCCGGTGGTCTGTTAGATACCAGCATTGATATTGCCCGGATGTGGTTAAAGAGCGGCGCGATCGTCTCTACTGTAAATCGTCAGGGCGAGCAAAGCCGGTCACAATCAGCCAGTCGAGCGCTCACCGATAAACCACTGGTTGTCCTGGTGGATGGAGGATCGGCAAGTGCCAGCGAAATCCTGTCCGGGGCATTGCAAGACAATAAACGGGCAGTTTTGGTGGGGACAAAAACCTTTGGTAAAGGGCTCGTCCAATCAGTTCGCGGTCTACCGGATGGCTCTGGGTTAGCCGTCACGATCGCCAAATACCTCACGCCTAGCGGACGAGATATTAACAAACATGGCATCGATCCGGATATAGAGGTCAAACTGAGTGAGGAACAGCGTAAAGCCTTAAGTGGCGATCGGGATCAGATTGGCACAGCATCGGATCCACAATATGCCAAAGCCCTGGAAGTCCTGAATCAGCAGATTGCTAAAGGTCAGCAGGCACCCACGGCACAGGTAAAAAATCAGCCCGTTGTGATTCAGGAATAGTGAATTCTACTGCCCCAGGCGAGCGGGTTTAGGCAGGCTGACATTTCCCTGCCCGGATTAAACCCACTCGACGGGCGATTGCCTCACCCTCAGACGCGTAAGGGCCCCACTGTTCCTCGGCTGGGGCAGTAGGTCGATTGGCTAAGTCATGGTGCGGCTGAATGGTGCATTGTCCACTGGGTTGCTTCACGATATACCAGGCTTCTACTTGGCTCATGGCAATTGTTCCTTGGGTGATTTTCGTAATTTTCAATGAACTTTGCTTGACAGACGTTAGATCGAAGCGTGAGCAAGGCTGATAGAACCAGAAGAGTTTGGGGAAAACTCTACACTGTAAAGACATCTGCTATCTTTAGTGAAAATAAGCTGGGTAATTGTAGTTTAGCTTTAGGGATTTGGTAGCTGATTGGCTCCATTCATCTCAACCTCTTCTTAGGCTAATTTACGGTTGCTACTTGATGACTGGCGCAGGTCTTTTGCAGACACCCTATCGTTCTTGCCTCTAAACGCTTCCGTGGAGAAATAACCATGACAGAATCGCAGCGTCCGCCTGGCTCCCCCCCACCTCCGCCTCGTGTTCCTCCAGCACCTCCACCGCCTAAGTATACGGCTACCAATAGCGGCGCAACGGTAGCGGCAACCCAGCAGATGACCTCGCCTCTGTCTGCCTCGGCATCCCCACCCACGATGATCTCGTCCCATGCACCCGGCGCAGGGGGAGCACCTACCACGATCTCGTCTCCAGCGGCTCCTCCTCCCGCTGCCCATACCATGGTTTCCTCCCCTCCACCGATGGCTCCCCCCGCACCGGGTCATCGCCCTGCGGCACCACCTACCCCACCCCGCCGAGGTGGAGGCCCAACGAATGGGTCACCGACCCTGGCAGAACTGGTTCGCATAGCTTACGACAAGGGATATTCTGATGTTCACCTGGGGGTGGGCGAAGTTCCCCGGTATCGCAATCGCGGGGAAATCGATCCAACGGATTGGCCAGAAACCGATCGCGACACCTTTTTTAGCTGGTTACGGGAAATTCTCACGGACGAAGAAATCCGCAAATTTGAAGATACGCTGGACTTTGACGGAGCAACCCAGTATGAGTTTGCGCGGGTACGGATCAATATCTTTGATTCCCTGCGCGGACCGGCGATGGTCTTGCGGTTGATTCCGCTCAAAATTCTGACGATCGAACAACTCAACTTACCGCCTGTCTTTAAGGATATTTGTCACTATCACAAGGGACTAATTCTGGTGACGGGGCCGACGGGTTCCGGTAAATCCACAACGATGGCAGCCATGATTGACTACATCAATAAGGAAATGCCGAAACACATTATTACGATCGAGGATCCCATTGAATTCGTCCATAGAAGTCATAAGTCATTGATCAAACACCGGGAAGTGGGCATCCACACCCGCAAGTTTGACAACGCTTTGAAGGCCGCCTTGCGGGAAGACCCAGACTTGATTCTGGTGGGTGAAATGCGGGATAAGGAAACCGTCAATACCGCGCTAAAAGCCGCCCAAACCGGACACTTGGTGATGGGAACCCTGCATACCAATAGTGCGGTGAAGACGATCGAGCGGGTGTTGCAATTGTATGAACCAGAGCAACAGGCTCCCATGCGGATCTCGCTGGCAGAATCCCTCGTGGCAGTAATCGCCCAAGGGTTATGCCGGACTACCGATGGTAAGCGAGCCGCCTTCCATGACATTATGATCAATACAGATGCCATCAAAGATTTTATTCGTCGAGGAGAAATTGAGGAAATCGAACAGATTATTCCCAGATGTACCTTTGACGGCATGTGTACGATGAACCAGTCCCTGTATAAGCTGTACGAAGCCGGACGGATTACGGAAGAGACAGCCTTAGAAATGTCGCCGAAGCCAAACGAAATGGCTCAAGCACTGCGCGGACGGGTTTAACAACTGTTAGGGAACGACCGTTGAATTCAATCGTCCATAGCTCTCCCAGGGTGTTTAAAGGAATCGCCCTGTTTACCCCTGGGGGAGATTTAGTGTACTGCATCGATCCGTACAAACAGGCGCGATGGCATATTCATTTATGCGGGGTATTTCAGCAGTTATTAGATCTGCCAGAACCGCCTCATTTTCTGGTACCTTGCTACACCGCAACGATCGATCGCTGGCTTGACCCCCATACCCAACAACTGCAAACGGTGGCAGAAGCCGCGCTACCAGTCTTGCGCTATCAGAGTTTACTGAATGCCGTGTTTAAGACGGATGGCATGATCTGGCAAGCCACACCACTCTGGAAAGAATTTTGTGATCCGATCGTATTGGCGACCTATCGCCAGCAATTCCCACAATTATGGGAAAATCACGACCTCTTGGTGCAATACCAAGCGACCGCACCGGATATTCCCGCCAATGCCTCTCCCCGAACCAACCTGGGGTATCCCACTCACTTGCAGGGAGAAGCCCAGGGGCATGTCTTAAGACTATTTGTGTCGGGTTATAGTATGGCAACCGAGCGCACTCTCCAAAAGCTGCATCAGTTGCTAGAAGAATCGTTGGGACAGCCCTACACCTTAAAAGTCATTGATGTCTCTCAGCATCCAGATCAGGCAGAACTCGATCAAGTCTTTGCCACACCAACCTTGATGCGGGTTTGGCCGCAACCCGTTCGTCGCATTGTGGGCAATTTGGAAAACACCGATCAATTATTAGGACTATTACAAGTAGCCGATGAATCATGACGCGTCAATAACCGATATTCTCGATCGCGCTCTCGCCGGTGAAGACCTCTCTCCCACCGAGGGACTGGGTTTGTTACAGGTACAATCACCGGATGCGATCGCTCAGGTTCAACAGGCGGCTGACCAACTCCGGCAGCAATTAGTCGGAGACACCGTGACCTATGTGGTGAATCGCAATATTAACTTTACGAATATCTGTGAGCAGCATTGTAGTTTCTGCGCCTTCCGGCGGGATGATGGCGATGATGGCGCGTTCTGGCTGGATTTAGATCAGGTTCTAGAAAAAGCTGCCGATGCAGTACAACGGGGAGCCACGGAACTCTGTATGCAGGGCGGACTGAATCCGCAGGCAAAATATCAGGGCACGTCCCTTGCCTACTATCAGCGCATCATTACCGCGATTAAAACGAAGTATCCCGCCCTGCACCTCCATGCCTTTTCCCCTCAGGAAGTACAGTTTATTGCCCGAGAAGATGGATATACCTATGCCGATGTGATTGTCGCCCTGCGGGATACTGGCGTAGATTCGTTACCGGGCACTGCCGCCGAAGTTTTGGACGATCGAGTTCGGCAGGTGCTTTGTCCCGAAAAACTGGATACGGCAACCTGGTTAGAGATTATTGGTCTGGCGCACCAACACGGACTCCCGACCACTAGCACGATGTTATCTGGACATATTGAAACTCCAGAGCAGCAAATTCATCATTTACACCACTTGCGATCGCGGCAACAACGGACGATCGCGAACGGATATCCTGCCCGGATCACAGAATTTATTTTGCTGCCCTTTGTCGGTCAGGAAGCCCCCAAACCCTTGCGGCGCAGAGTCGGACGCGACCAACCCGTTTTAGCCGATGCCTTATTACTAACTGCCGTGGCGCGATTATTTCTGGGACGGTGGATTCCCAATCATCAACCCAGTTGGGTGAAATTGAGCTTAACGGGAGCAACTGAAGCACTCACCTGGGGTTGCAATGACCTGGGTGGCACATTAATGGAAGAACACATCACCAGCATGGCCGGGGCGCAGGGTGGCACTTGTCTGGAAGTTGCTGATTTGCAACAAGCGATCGCGTCGTTAGGTCGCCCATACCAACAACGGGATACCCTCTACCGAGTCTTTGCGCAACGATAACTTGTTCCTAACATCTGCCATCAACGCAATAGCTACAGTAGGTTAGAGACTTTCCGGATCTCTCTAGCTCCATTTGGCATTAGGTTTGCTAGAGTGACAGGGGCGTTGCCTGTGTATCAAGCGAGAATGAGCCTAAATTCCTATGGTTGAGACAAAGAAGAAGTTTCCCCTCCTGCTAACCGTTGGGACAGCCGCGGTATTGATTGGCGGCGGTGGAGTTGCCTACTGGTTTTTGAGTCAGCCGAAGGCAAGCCCAGAGGATTTGCCTGTGGGAGCAGAAGTGATTCCGCAGGATGCCCTGATGACGATCGCCGTGACCACTGACCAGGGACAATGGCAGCAATTACGGGAATTTGGCACTACGCAAAGTCAGGCAGCATTCGACAAAAATTTGGCACAGGTGCGCGATCGGGTGCTCACCGCCAACGGCTTTAATTATCAGCAGGATATTCAGCCGTGGATTGGCAATGAAGTCTCGGTAGCCTTTTTAGCGCCCTACCTGCCTCCTGCCTCCACTACTCCGGGCGCACCTCCTCCCGTTCCGCAACAACAAGCGGTGATGGCGGTGTTACCGATTCGGGATGGGTTAAAAGCCAAGCAATTATTGGAAAAGCCGCGTCCTCAGACGGGTCAATTAGTCACCCGTAACTATAAAGGGGTGGAGATTAAAGAGTCTCCGGCGACCGCCGCCCAAAAAATTTCCGTAGCGGCATTGGATGGCAAATACTTGCTGGTGACGACTGACCCGAAAGCGACGGATAAAGCGATCGATACCTACCAGGGCGGTCCCAATTTAGCCGCCACTCCCGGCTATAACCAGGCATTGGGACGCATTTCGACGGAGCAACCCTTTGGTAAGGTGTATGTCAATTTGCCGATCGCAGCAATGGTGACCGCCAACAATGCTGGCAGACCCCTGACCCAGGAAAATTTAGCCCAGATGCAGCAAAACCAGGGACTCGCCGCTACCGCCGATCTGGAGTCAGACGGGATTCAGTTTAAGAGTGTGTCCTGGTTGCGACCGGATAGCGAACGGAAATATAACGGCAAAAACAATGCTCGCATCATGCCCGATCGTCTGCCTGCCGATACCTTAATGATGGTGTCGGGGGGAAGTCTGAAGCAGTTCTGGCAGCAGTATGTCGAGGGAGCCGCCACCAGTCCCGTGTCGCCGATTCCACCGGATGGACTGCGGAGTGCGATTAAAAGCACTGTTGATATGGATTGGGATCAGGATTTTGTCAACTGGATGGATGGAGAGTTTTCCCTGTCGCTCGTATCCGCACCGCCGGGAAGTCCGCCCAACCTGCCCTTTAGTTTGCTATTCATGGTGCAGGCGAGCGATCGCCGAGCCGCTGAGACAGCGTTGAAAAGGCTGGATGATGCCATGACGAATAAGTACAAGGTCAAGGTAGAAGCGGCACAAGTGGCTGGACAGAACGTGACTAACTGGACGTTACCCCTGGGTGGCTCAACGGTGACCCACGGCTGGTTGGATAACAATGTGGCATTTCTGTCCTTAGGTGCCCCGATCGCCAGTGGCATCATTCCTAAACCGGCTGTGCCCCTGGCAGGCAGTGATGCATTTAAACAAGCGATGCCAGAAGGACTAAATGCCCGCAACGGACAGTTTTATATGAACGTTGATCAAGCCGTGAATGCCAAGCGCCTACCGATTTTGCAATTACCCCCCGGCAACCGAGAACTCGTAGCTGCGATTAAGTCGATCGGGGTGACTGCCGCGATCACGGATAGTCGGACTAGCCGCTATGATGCCTTCGTGAGCTTGCAAAAGGCGGGTAAACCTGCGCCGCTGCCGAGTCCCACGATTCCCCCGGCGACACCTACACCGGAACCTGTGGTTGTGCCATCACCGTAAGGGAGATGGGGCAGGTGAGGAGGATGGGGGAGATGGGGAATCATCTTGCCTCTGCCGGAACATCGTAGGATAGAGAGGAAGTGTCACGTCAGGTGGCGGATGTCGGTCGGGAGAACATGGCATGAATCTGGTCACACTCCAGAATATTTTAGATAACACATCCTTTGCGGTTCTATTCTGCACCATGCTGGTGTACTGGGTTGGGGCAGCCTTTCCGCAGCTTCCGGTACTGGCAGGCATTGGCACTGCTGGCATGACGATCGCGAACCTGTGTATTGCTACCCTATTGGGGGCGCGGTGGCTGGAGGCGGGTTACTTCCCGCTCAGTAATTTGTATGAATCGCTGTTCTTCCTCACCTGGGGAATTACCACCGTACATCTGTTGGCAGAACGGATGAGCCGCAGTCGCTTGGTAGGGGTGGTCACGGCTCCGGTGGCGATGGCGATTACGGCGTTTGCAGCGCTATCCCTACCCGATAATATGCAAACCGCAGAACCACTCGTTCCCGCCTTGAAGTCGAATTGGCTGATGATGCATGTCAGTGTGATGATGCTGAGTTATGCGGCACTAATGGTCGGTTCGCTGATGGCGATCGCGTTTCTGGTAGTGACGCGAGGACAAAATATTGAATTACGGGGCAGTTCGGTGGGAACCGGCAGCTATCGCGATCGCAAGTACCAACTGCGACGGGCAGGGGAATTAGTCAGTCCAGCGATCGCAGAACCGACACCAGCTATTTCAGAGTCCAGTGGTGGCACAGCCGTTCTGGAATTGGCTCCTCCCAGTGTTGCTACCAGTACAACGGTAACTTTATCTCCCCAACGCCTGAGTTTGGCGGATACCCTCGATAACATCAGCTACCGGATCATTGGCTTAGGGTTTCCGTTACTGACGATCGGAATTATTGCTGGAGCCGTGTGGGCGAATGAAGCCTGGGGGTCGTACTGGAGTTGGGATCCGAAGGAAACCTGGGCGTTGATCACCTGGCTAACGTTCGCGGCTTACCTCCATGCGCGGATCACGAAGGGCTGGCAAGGACGACGACCCGCGATTCTGGCTGCCACCGGATTTCTGGTGGTCTGGGTTTGCTACCTGGGGGTTAACCTGTTAGGCAAAGGCTTACATAGTTACGGATGGTTTTTCTAAATTCCGGCACCAATCATGGATCAATTTGAACCGTTAGATAGTGATGAAGTCCTTTATGTGCCCCTGGGACGGGTATTGATGATGAATCCGACTTTTAAGGTGGGAGAATTCATTGATGCGTTGGCGCAGGCAATCAGCGATCGCGAACCCGATTGGACGGATGATAATGAGGGCTGGTTTGGCGAAGGGCTAGACTGTGAAGCGTTGCGATTTCAGCGTCAGGGTTGGCAACGGGGCAGAGTGCGGATTCGGTTAGAGTTCTGCCCGAATGAACCGCGTCCTTCCCGGTTACTGGATGCCCCCCGGCGAGAACGAGAACCCCGGCGGTTGGAACGGTTGGAACCGAAAGGGGATAGTACCTATCGATCGGATGATCCCTATCGACCCGAAAAGCCTGATCCGCGATTTGATGATATTTACGGTTCACCGGACGACAATTATTAGTCCGACTCCGGTTCCATGAAAGCGATCGATCTGTGTGGTCGATCGCGACCCTTAACGTAGGAGCGCGATCAAGCCAGCTTGTTCAAAGTGGCGATCGTAGGCAAGAGCCTCCTGAATTTTCTGCTGTTGCATAAGACAAAATGAAGCACAGTCAGTCAAACTCCAAGCTTGGTCAGGGCGTTGGCTGTAAAGTGTGAGGGCAGTGGAGAAAAGTTCACTGGTTTGTGGCAGGATCTCGATCGCAGGACTCTGCTGTACAGTTTGAATGAAGGCAACTACTGTCTGTCTCAGAAAAGTACCTCGTTTAGAAAAATGATTGAGGACTTCCGTTAACACCATTTCACTGGTACAAATTTGGGCTTGTGCCAGCGAGACACTCAGGTTAACTGCTCTTTGATGCAGAGTGTCTTGTGGATCAAGTAATGCAATCCAATACCCAGTATCGGCAAAGACCGTTTTCATTCCTCAACTTTGGGTGAACCGTAAAGGTAATGGTCGTGATGAATGGAGCCATCGTGGGGCAGTTTGTCCCATTCTTCGGCAGGGACTTGGGCTTGAATGGCTTCAACCTGCCTTAAAAACTCTAGGATGCCATTAGTTTGGGGGATTGAGGCAGTAGATTCCTGAGCTTTTAACTGCTGCCGTTGCTTAAGAAACAGGCAGAAATCAAGCACTTCCTCGACCATTGACTCAGGAGCGTTTTCAATTTCATTCAGTAATTGCTCTTTTGCACTCATGGGAACACCTCCTAGTTCTTTGTGCATTGTAAGGGTGGTTTGGCAAGCTTGATTCTCCTACCGCTATAGCCTCCATTGTGGGCATTTCCGGTGAGTTATGGAAGGGAGACTATAATCGATCGCAGAAGATTTCAATCCTTAGACGGAGAACCCCGTGTCTGAAGAAAGAAAAGCCCCCACAAAGGTTTTCATTAGCTATAGCTGGGACTCAGATGAACACAAAAACAGGGTGTTGTCGTTAGCTAATACCCTACGTGATCCGTGGGGAATCGAGGCTTATATTGATCAGTATGTTAGAGCTAAGTATCCCTATACTCCAGAGAAAGGATGGGATATTTGGATGGAAACAATGATTGAATGGGCTGAGTTTGTTCTTATTGTTTGTACTGAGACGTATAAGCGGCGGTTTAGGGGAGATGAGGAACTAGGGATTGGTCGAGGTGTTACCTGGGAAGGAACAATTATTAGGCAAACTCTTTATAACGAGCAATTATTAAATACTAAGTTTATTCCTATTGTATTTTCCCCTCAAGATTTAATTCATGTGCCTATCGTTCTGAATGGAAATGATAAATACATTATCGAAGATCAGAGAAGCTTGAGAGAACTAGGTTATCGCCTTCGAAAAGAAGCAACCCTTATAATACCGGAGGTTGCAACAGGCGAGTTACCAGTAGCTCCCGAACCGATATTTCTGCATTCTCCAGCTTTGGAAGTAGAACCTCCACCAGTTCTTTTAAACGTCGCTGAGACTTTACCGAAGGTTCCTTTCAAGGATTTACAGACCTGTGATCCGGGTAAAATTCTTTTTATTAAAAATGTTAAAGATCCAGAGAGATGGGCTTATTCATTGGATCGAATGCAGCAACCAGAAAGTAGAGTTTTTGAGTTAATGTGGCGATCGGGTAGTCATGGGGTTGCACTGCCTAAAACAAAAGACTTAATGATTTTGCATCAAGGGGCAAAAGTTACCCATGTTGTTGAATTTTTAGATGATGAAGTCCGTCAAACAGACTCAAGCTTTTTCCGATGGGTAAGAGCGGTTTGGATAGCTAAAGATGACTGGAGCCAGCTTCCCCACCAACAAGAGATTTTAGGATTTAATCCTAATTACTCAGATGGCAATACTCATTCCTTCACCAGCCCTAACTTTTCCACGTTCCGAGCAGCTTGGAGTAGCTTAGAGGACTTTCAGAAGCATATTTTTCAACAGTTAACGCAGCCTAAAGCATTCCAAAAGCGTCAGCGGGCAATGGAAGTAGCAAGGAAAAGACAACAGCTGGGAACCTCGATTAATTGAGGTTTTACAAATTTCAAGTCTCATTCCAGTCTCAAAGTCGATTATCAGTCCTCTATGCCGTCAAATCTGCTGTGGATTCTCCGCTCCACTTGCTGCCATGCCGGATGTTGGATAGATCTATCCGTCAGCTTCAACCGGGCGTGTTTGCCAGAAGACCAAACGCAGGAAGTTGTAAGTCAAATTCTTCAACCCTAACTGCACCTTAGCCCGCTCCAGTCCAATCGAGCGTACCAGTTTGCCACCCATTTGCATCACCCAAGCCCCAAAGACATGCTCGACCTTGGCCCGGGTTTGAGAGCGCTCTCGGTTGGCGGCTTTTTGTTCCTCGCTTAAGGGGCGATTGCGATAGGCGCGTTCATGGATGTGACTGATGAAGGTTAAGACCACGAGCAACCCTTCGAGGGCGACGGAACGATAGGCACTGTCCGCCCACACCTCATCGCCTTCATTGTCAGCATCGAGCACTGCCGTGAAGGCTTGACTATCGTGCACGGCGGCATCGGTCACGGCATAGCGACGAATAAAGCCATGGTTGGCATCAATACTCAGGTGATCCTTATAGCCGAAGTAACTCTTGCCGTTTTTCTTCGTCCAGGTCGCATCGCCATCTTTTTGTGCCCCCTGATGCGGATTCTCTTGCCATTGGGGTGGCCTTTTTCCAGCCTCCAGATGGGCTTTTTCATCCTGGTCAAAGTGCTGTTTTGGCACCGGGATCAAGGTCGCATCAATAATTTGCCCCCCTTGGGCTTGATAGCCTTGCGCGCTTAAGTATTCTCCAAAGGACTCAAACAACGGCTCTACTAATTGATGCGCTTGCAACTGCTGACGAAATAACCACACTGTGGTCGCATCCGGCACCGAATCTTCAATTCCTAACCCCAAAAATCGCATGAACGAGAGTCGGTCTTTGACTTGATATTCCAACGCTTCGTCACTGATGTTGTACAACTGCTGTAACACTAACAGCTTAAACATCAAAATCACATCCATAGGCTTGCGTCCAGCGTTGCTTTTGCGCGGTTTGTCATGGATCACGGCAAGTTGTGCCCGAAACGATTCCCACGGAATTAACCGGTCTAAATCTTCTAAAGTGCTTTTCTTGGCGGCTAATTCTTGCTGGCGCTGTTCTAAATCCCAGAACCCTTGTTGTCCCATTGCTGTCCTTGGATGGCCTGACTGCTGCTATCTTATCTCTCTGATCTCAGAATGAGACATCCTTTTTTCGATTTTTCGAGGTGCCCAGCTAGAGCAGATAAAGGAAACAGATAACCTCACCTCTGAAAAAGGCATAGATTACACTCGACTACGAGATCTGTTGAAGACGGGACAGTGGAAAGCAGCGGACAGAGAAACAGCAGAACGCATGTTAGAGGTTCTGGGTTGGCAGGAGCAAGATCGATTGCAACTTGAAGATATGCAAGACTTTCCTTGTACTGACCTCCGCACCATCGATCAGTTATGGGTAAAGTACAGTAATGGAAAATTTGGTTTTAGTGTCCAGAGAAAAATTTGGCAGCAGTATCGGAAACCAAAGGAATATTTCGACCTGGTCAGGTTTGGCGAAGCAGTTGGATGGAATTCAAGAAATGAGTGGCTCGATTACATCGAACTAACTTTTAACCTTTCAGCTCCAGAAGGACATTTACCCGGAAAAATTACTCGTATAAGTTGGATACTTAATGAGCCTAGCAAGGTTGCCTTTCCACCGTTTGCGCGTAAGGCAGTTAGTAGTGTAGCAGTATCTTTTGGTACATTAGGTGTGATGGAACATCTCTTCTCTCGCCTCGAAGCTTGCCAAATTTAGCAGTTGAAAAATTGTGGCAATCCATTATCTAAACAACCAATACTAGTCTTATTTGATTTAGAGGTAACACCTACGGCTAACGCTGTCAATGCTCATTACAGGCGTTTCCATCAACTTATATGAGCAGACTATAATCGATCGCAAGCCTCATTAAGTATTGCCGGAGGAGCGGGTAGCGGTGAGAAGCATCAGGAGTGGGAAACGATTTGATGTCGCACTATCTTTCCCTGGTGAGTACCGTGGTTTTATCCAGGTAGTTGCAGAAACTTTAATCCAGCACCTTCACCAACAGCAAGTCTTCTACGATAAATGGTACGAACCAGAACTGGCTCGTCCAAATCTGGACACATATCTGCAAGCGATTTATCACGATGATGCAGAACTGATTGTAGTCTTCCTCTGCGCTGCCTATGAGCAGAAGGAATGGTGTGGTTTAGAGTGGCGAGCGATTCGCAATTTGATCAAACAAAAGCAAGATGAAGCAATTATGCTTATCCGGTTTGATCAAACTGTGATTCCTGGATTGTTTTCTATTGATGGCTATATTGATGCTACAAATCGCAAGCCTGAAGAGATAGCAACTCTCATTCTTCAACGGCTCAACCTAAACCACCAACCCTTACCTTCATCATCTTCCATTAAACCATCGCATACAAAAGCAAAGACTAATCATAAACTAACTGTTCCGCCACAACTCCATACCTTCAGTTTCCAGTTTATTGAAATAAAAAATAAAAAAGCTAGCCCATTTTTGTTAGGCAATAAATTTGATATTTACAAACAACGAAGGCAAGCAAAATATTTTATCGAAGAGCTTGGAGGTGGAATCGAACTAGAAATGGTTGCCATTCCCCAAGGAAAGCTTTTGATAGGAGAAACCACCAAAAGTGAAAAGGCATCAAACTCATCAACAGAATCTCGCAGAGAAGCTTTTGTTAATTCTTTCTTTATGAGTAAATACACAGTTACTCAAGCTCAGTGGAAAGCAGTTTCATGTTTACCACCAGTCGATCGTCCTTTGGCTCCATCCCCTTCCAAGCTCCAGAAACCAGATCATCCGGTTGAAAGCATCTCCTGGCATGAGGCTGTCGAATTTTGTCAACGGCTTTCGCGTAAGTCTGGCAGAAAGTACCGACTACCAACAGAGCTAGAGTGGGAATATGCCTGTCGAGCAGGTACTACAACTAAATTCCATTTCGGTGACTTGATTGACGCTGAGTTCGCTAATTTCCTCAATGAAAATAGTTCCCGTAGAAGCCCTTGCAAAGGAACAACACCAGTCAATCATTTTGAATTTCCTAACTCATTTGGGTTATACGATATGCACGGAAATGTCTATGAGTGGTGCTTAAATCGATGGCAGCAAAAAATTAATAGACTTACCAATCTAGATAATTTTGAAGAAAACTCAAATGAAAGCAGCCTCCGCGTAGTTCGTGGAGGCTCTTGGAGAGATCAGCCCTCAGGCTGTCAGTCAGCGTATCGAAGTAAACGAGCATCAGAATATAAATCAGATTTCATTGGATTTCGAGTTATTTGTTCCATTTAAGCCAATAACACAGTAATACTTCAGAAATTATATTTAAGGAGGTTCTATGGAGGCAGTTCTTATTTTGATAATAGTTGTTGTATTCCTTGCAGGTATTGACTCAATAAGCAAGAAATCCAAGAGAAAGCTGAACAAAATGTTCAATTTTTTCAGAGCTTCTGAGACAACTTATGTATCCTCACATAAGAGAACCACTTCAGTAAAGGGGCATTATAGAAGAAAACGGAGAAAGAAATAATGACTATTCTGATCTTAATCAAGGATCTATTTAAGAGGATAGATATTTTAAGAATCACAGTTGCTTTCCAAATCGCCCCCCTAGCCCCCCAATTCTGGGGGGAACTAGATTGAAAGTCCCCCAGAATTGGGGGATTTAGGGGGCAAGTGCAATATTTTTAATTCTCCTCACATATCCTTTAATTCAGACAATCAATATAGTAGATTTCATTAAAAGATTTCTTACTATTTTGAAAATGAAGGCAACGGCGCAATAAGAAGTGCGATCGTAATCAGAAAGGTAATTAAGTAAGGTAAGTTTGACCAGGATTTAAGCGTATTGGGAAGACGTTCCAGAAATTTAGTTGCTCGATCGAGCTTGAGACAATTTCCTTTTAAATTCTCGATCCAGGCATCATCCTCACTGGTAACATAACCACTGATCATCCGAGCCAGTCGGTTAAAGTTATCTCGAAACCTTTGTTCCAAATCCAGATAGTAAAGATCCAAAATACCAAATAAGGCAAACGCCACAAATGCCAATAGAAACAAAGAACGATTGGTTGTGGTAAACCCAAATCCCACGATCGCTGCCCAAACTGTTAAGCCAACCTTTTTGATTTCTAGTGAGTTGTTTGCCATCCGAGCGATCGTGCTCTGCAACATCTCGCTTTGTTTAATCCAGTAGTCTCGGTTGGCATTGGTTGGGTTTGGCATAGAGTTTGACATGGCTGGCGCAATCACCGCTTCACGATCGAGCTACCTGATTTTACTGGGAGCGCAAGTTTCGGCGCTTATATTTTCCCGTTACACCGTACCTAAAAAGCATGATCGTTAGGATGAGCGATCGCACAGATTATGTTTGTGGATGTTGAGAAGCGATGTCCTGCAACTGCTCAACTTGTTCAATCGATAGTCCCGTGACCCGAGCGATCGCCTCTAATGCCATACCTTCCCGAATCATGTTTAAGGCAATCTGTTGAGCCTTAGATTGCTCACCTTCCTGTCGGATTTCCTGATAGGTTACAGACTCTTGCATCATATCCCTCCGCAGTACTTGCCCAACGACCTCTTTCTCCAATACTAGCCCAGCCAGTATGTATGCAGAGGCAGTAATGTTACTTTGAGTTTGCCGATTTGCAATCCGATCAATCGCTTGAGCCACTTGCCGCAGCACTTGTGTACGATCGCTAGTCTGACTCAGAACTGCAAACGGTAGTAAACCCGGCGATCGTAAAAAGACCTCAGTCAGTTGTTCCCTATCATGAAATCGATGCGTTACGTTGGCACTAACGCATCCTACGAGAGAGAGGGCGATCGCCTGTACGGGTTTAGCATTCGGCAGATCATCTCTGACCGATCGCGCAGACGATTGACCAAATGCCAAACCCCGACAATTTGTGGGAATAAATTTTTCGGAAATAACCTAGAACTCGAACGATAAGCCGCCTTTGACAAAGAAGCCGTGGAGGTTGAGATCACCTTTTTCGCGAGTAAACACCCCCGGACTCGCCGCATCCGAAAAGCGAATACTTTCCGTCACATTAAACATCTGCTGCACTTCATACCCCGCACTGATATTCAGCTTGGCACTCTTACCCAACGCCGCTTCCCAATCGACCCCTAACGCCGCTTCCAGAACGGGAACTAACTGCCCACCCCGGTCATAGTCAATATTTGCCACCGTATCCGCACCATCATTATCGGTTTCATTGAAACTAGACGAGAGTTCACCCACCATCAGCGAACCTGCCCCCCGACCAAACAAGCTAAATCCTGCCCCCAGTAGGAGTCTGCCTTCAATGCCCAGGCGGGGACCGACACCACTAAATTCATTTTTGAGTTTGATCTTGCCGTTCGTGTAATCGACTCCATCCAATTCAGTGGTCATGGTGCGATCGACGGCGGCTGCCTGCACCCCACCAAAGACCCGCACCCCAAGCTGTCGCCCAATTTGGAACGTGTGCCCAATTTCGACATTGGTTGAACTGTAATCTAAATCGGCTTTAGCATTAGCCGTTTCCGCCGTATCGTTTTGGAATGGATGGGATTGGGTAGAAAATAAAAAGCCATCAGTTGGAGCTTCAGCTTTACTACTGCCTTCAGTTTCAAACTGAGTAAAGGTCGCGCCGAAATCCCAGGCACTCCCACCGGGACGGAAGGTTGCCCCAAACCGGATCGCGGTGGCATCCTCCAGTTCCACCTGTTTTACCTCGCCACTAGTTGCCAGAGTATTCGGGGCTGCTGGATCGACGATCGCATAATCCATCAGATCACTCAAACGCGGCTGCAAGAAAACTGGCCCCGCGAATACCTTTAGTTCCGATCGAGAGTTATTCTCCGGCGTTTTCACCGTCACCTGCTCCGGATTAGCAGTCGGTATCTGCCGTTTTAACTCGTCAATTTGCTGCTCCAATTGTTGCTGCCGTTGTTGCAGTTGGAGCAGTCGCTGTTGCAAATCATCCTCGATCGTGCCCTGGGCGACTCGACCCAAACTCCGAGTCCCAAATTGCATTCCGGTTGATGAACGAGGTTGAGCCGATTCGATCGTCCCTAGCTGACTGGCACTGGTAGAAGCCGCCATAGGCTGACTGGTATTTTCTGGTTGCCGCATCATCTCCATCGATTGAGGAGCGATCTCGGCCGTTGGCTTCGCCGTAGCTTCCGGCTGAGTTACAGACCCAGGAACGGGAGCAACGACTTCCTCAACATCCACGACTACAGGGGCATTAGCGCTTGCCACCGACTGGGCAGCGATCGCCTCTGAAGGTGATTCCGCCGCATAGGCAACTTTTTCAGTCTGGTCTGCGTCAGGAATAATAGCTGAGAATTCCAGAGTAGTCGGCTGCTCGATCGTGGGAGTCGCCACGACTTCAGACGGCTCTAGATCTGATTGAGGAGTCGCCAGATCTGCGTCTGCCTCTGGTAATCGATCCAACTCCGGCGCTTCTTGGGCATGGGCGATCGTGGCTGATGTACTTAAAACGGTTGCCAGGGTTACGGCTAAACCAAGACGATGCTCTTTCACAATTCATTCCTCACGGTGTCACTGTTATTGAATTGCACCCCGGCAAGAGAACGGAGATAGGGACGGTGGGAAGGTGGGGAAGTATGCCTGTTTAGTTTCCTTCCCCAAGGTTCACTTAATTATTCCTATTCCCCTGGTCAACAACTTATCCCGGAAAATTGGCATAGAACTGACCTTGCAAAGCCAAATTATTCTGTGCCTGAAGGATGTGTTGGATATACTGCTGCATCGCCGGACTGAGGGCATTACTCAACATCAACTGAGCCGTGGGATTGATGATATCCCGCCGATCGGCAGGGCTAGGATTGGTGTTGCGTATCCTGTTCTCCGCTCCGGAATCGTTGATTGTATCGGCATCATCTCCCCCAACCAGTAGGTCAGCACCCAAGTCACCAACCAGGATGTCGATCGCGCGTAAGCCAAACAGGATATCGTTACCATCGCCACCAGACATGAAATCTTCTGCCATGCGGGTAAAGCCGAAGTTAGCCCGACGGTAAGTGAAGTTGTACTGATGTGGGAGCGCGTGCATAAAGTTGTGCTGCTCTTCGCTGTAGTCCAGGTAATCCTGACTTAACGGAATACTAGTATTGATCTGCCCATTCAGCCAGGGAAGCGTCAGGGTAATGTTATCGCCCACCATTAAATCATTGCCACCTTCTCCCCACATATTGTCGTTTTGGGTAATCAGGCTGTGCGATTGGTTGCGATCGCTATACAGAATGCCATGATTATCAAGATGCAAATCCCGAATAAAGGTCTTGATGTCGTTAATCAGTAGATCCAGACTTCGTTGCAAGTTCAGGTCAGAGGAAGCCGCAGCCACCGTAATCAACGGTTGAATTAGGGTGCTGTAACCCCCTACCATCACATCGTGACCGTCACCACCACCGACATTATCATTGCCTAACTCCAAATCATAGTCGCGGAAGTTAGTCCGCCCCGCCCGATTTGCCCCTGCCAGGTTATAGCTCCAGAAGCTCCCCCGTTGATAGTTCAAAGTATTGAGGATGGGCGCGATCGTCATGCTGTCATCGGCATAGAGGAAGTCGTCACCATTGCCACCGCGAATCACATCATTCCCGATCGACAAGGTAAGGGATTTGGGCGAGAGAGAACTGGCAGGAATCAGTTGGTTCACCCCATAACTAATGGTCGCGATCGCAGATTGCAGTCCGACTAACAGCGACCCTAGCTCACTGGTACTATTCGGCATTTGCTGCACAAACGGCCCAAAGAACAGGTAATTGTCGCCAAACACACTATCGTTATCATCGTCACCATCCAGATCATCATTCCCAATCTCTAGCTTTTGGGGTGGCGCATTGACGGTCGCCAGTTCCAGATCATGTACGTCATAGATTAACTGGTAGAGTTGCCGTGTCAGGTGATCGAGCAGACCATCAATTCCCGGATTACCCGTCCGCAGCGGCATGACATTCGAGAAGTCATCACCCACCAGCAGATCGCGACCTGCACCACCGTTGATCGTATCTTGACCCGATAGCAGATCCAAGTGGTTGGCTAAATTCGGCACGATCGACATCAACGGTCGCAGCACCGAACCATCACTTGCCTGTAAGTCACCAATCACTGGAATGGGAGAGCTATCTCGGAAGGGTTGCGGAGCCAGGGTTAAGGTCGGTAGCAGTCCGTAGGTCATCTTCGGCACTAGATTGACCGACGGCATCACCACAACCCCATCCAAGCCCAAGTTAATATTGACTCCTGGCGATCGTTCAATCAGATGCAGCCCTCGGGTGACATTGGGAATTTCCGTATTGAATGCTGCCAGATTATTGCTGTCATCCCCAATCAATAAATCATCCCCGGCATCCCCCTTAATCTGGTCATCTCCGGCGTTACCCTGCATGTAGTCATTGCCTGAACCACCCCACATCATGTCATTCCCCCGTTGACCAAACATGGCATCATCACCGTCATCACCCAACATGACATCATTGCCATCCGCAAAGAGGGTAATGAGTTGCAGATCAGTGCGTTGGCTACCATCGGGATTAGTAGCTCCCGTTGCCAGTAGTAGATCGGCTGTTTGGAACATCTCTACTGATGGCGTAGCCGCATTCACACTCGCGGTAATACTGCCAACATCGGTGAGGATAACATCTCGATGCCAGGAACCATTCTGGTTAATCCGAGGCGTACCATCCGGGTTATAGGCACGAGTAATGATCCCCACATCTCCCAGCATGGTATCAGCACCAGCCCCACCATTCATATTGTCGTTACCGAGTTCACCATACATTTCATCATCGCCAGCATTGCCATACATCCAGTCATCACCTCGTTGACCATGCATGACATCATCGCCAGCCCCACCAAACATGGTGTCGTTGCCGCCAATGCGATCGCGATCGTCGTACCGCGTCACATCCCGAATTACATCAGCAAAGGGAGCCGGATAGCGTTGCCAGAGTTGATAGCCCAGGGGACGACGCAGAATTACGCCATTGTCACCTAACATGACATCGGCATCCGCCCCACCATCCATCACGTCACTGCCGTCAGCACCACCCGCAATATTGTGCCCTCCTAACATATCGTCTTCGCCCGTCTCCCCATACAGGAAATCATTGCCCTGTTGACCCATGATCAGATCATCACCCTGGTTGCCAAAGATGGTGTCACCCGCACCACCCTGATTCGCTCCAGTGTCGATCGAGAAGACATTTTGCCAGAGTGGCAGAGCACTGTAGACTTTGCCATGATCCCCTAACAACACATCATTGTTACTATTCCCATCCTGCACAGCCACAGACTTCAAGAGCTGGGTTCGATCCATTAACCAGGCTCCAGTTAACCCAGTCGCATAATTGCGCCAAATTAAATCAACCTTGCCATCGCCATTGAAGTCACCCACCTCTTCCAATTTCCAGTTAGGATCGGTCACTGGCAGCAGTCCGACCGCAGAAACCATCTGATTCCCATTCATCATCCAGACCCCATTTACACCAGTCTGCTGATTCCGCCAGACCAGATCGGGACGCTGATCACCGTTGACATCTGCCACGCCAACAATCTTCCAGGCTGTATTCGTCACTGCATCCAGTCCGAGAAATCCACTGACACTCCTGCCATTCATCAACCAAATCCCATTCTTGCCACTCTGCTCATGTCGCCAAATCAAGTCAGGTTGATTGTCCTGGTTCATATCTGCAATTCCAACGATCTTCCAGCCTGGATCCGCTTGAGCCAACGTCAATAATGTCGCCGAGAGGTGGGTCGTACCATTCATAAACCAGATGGCATTCTCTCCACTCTGGGAATTCCGCCAGACTAAATCAGCTTCTCCATCACCATTGAAGTCCCCTGTACCAACAAGATCCCAAACTCCACCGAGCGAGAGGGGAAGACCCAATTGGTTCAGCAGTGAAACTTCTTGCTTCAGAGTAGTTCCAGACATGAGCCAGAACGCAATTTGCCCAGTCACAGAATTTCGCCAGAGCAGATCCATCTGCCCATCATGGTTAAAGTCAGCCCGCCCTGCGATCGTCCAGTTGGTGTTGGTGACCTGATGAGCTGCACTGACAGTAGGTGGTAATGCTGCCGTCCCTAACAACGTGTTGCCATTCATGTGCCATAGTCCCACCGTACCGGTACGATCGTTCCGCCACACAATATCTGGCCGACCATCCCCATTCACATCACCCACGCCACCAATCTTCCACGACAAATCCGCAACGGACAAAATTCCTTGAGCCGTGAGGAAGTTAGTGCCATCCATCAACCAGATGCCATTGACCCCCGATCGCTGATGTCGCCACAGCAGATCGACCTTACCATCAGCATTAAAGTCTTTCACCCCAGCGATTCTCCAGTTCACATCCGTGATTGGAGCCACACCCGTAAACCCTACCGCTTGCACGAACTTCGTACCGTTCATTAACCAAACCCCAGTTGCACCAGTTTGGTTATGTCGCCAGAGCATATCAACCTTGCCATCCCCATTGAAATCTCCCGTCCCTACAATCTGCCATCTGACATCGGTTACTGGAGCCACACCATCAATGCCAACGGCTTGCACCAGGCTGAGACCGTTCATTAACCAAACTCCAGTTGCACCAGTTTGGTAATGCCGCCAGAGCATATCAACCTTGCCATCCCCGTTGAAATCTCCTGTGCCGCCCACTTGCCAATTCACATCCGTAACATCTTGCAATGGTCTGGCAGCGAGTAGTCGATCGCCCTGCATCAACCACATCATATTGCGGCCTGTCACTGAATTTCGCCAAAGTAGATCCGAGAACCCATCCTGGTTAAAATCATCCGTCGCCACCACCTGCCAGGAGGAGTCCATCGGATCAACACCCTGATCGCCATAAATGAGATCGCTGCCGGTTCCGCCCAGAACCGTATCGTTACCCAAACCAGCCACGATCAGATCATTACCACCCAGCGTGGGGTCGGTGGTGGTGAAGAAGTCTAGCGTGAACGGATTATTATCTGCCGCTACCAGGCTATCGCCAGCATAGGTATAGTCAAATTTGCCGTTATCTCCCAGGATGCGATCGTCACCGTCATCACCATTCAGGATGTCATCCCCAAAGCCTCCGGCAATTAGATCATCTTCTGCATTACCAGAGATATCATCATTACCACCGATTCCTGGCGCGATCGTTTGAATTAATCGAGGTTGTCCGTTGGTCAGTAGAACCTGTCCATTGTCTCCCAGCAGTTTGTCTTCTCCTGCCCCGCCGGTAATGGTGTCATTCCCCGCACCGCCAAAGGCAATATCTCTGCCATCCCCACCGCTAATCGTATCGTTCCCGCCAATCGCTGGATCGGTGCTGATAATCAGATCGAGTGTCGCCAGATTACCGTCCACATCGTAGTTAAGCTGACCATTATCCCCGAGCAAGATATCATCTCCCGCATCACCAGAAATGCGATCGTGGGCAGATCCACCCAAGAGAATGTCATCTCCGGCATCCCCCTGCATGGTGTCATTGCCGCCAATACTGGGATCAGTGGTTTCAATTAAGCGCACCACTCCACCCGTTAACCGAATGCGACCATGATCACCAAGGGCAACATCATTGCCTGCACCCCCTGTAATCGAATCATTTGCCGCCCCACCGATGATCGTGTCGTTGCCAGCCTCTCCCGCGATCGTGTCATTACCGCCAAAGGTTGGATCCGTGGTGGTAATGAGATCGAGCGTTGTGAGATTGCTATCTTCACCGTAATCTAAGAAACCGTTGTCCCCTAAGAGAATGTCATCATCAGCATTGCCATTAATGCTGTCATTCCCTGAACCTCCGAGGATACGATCGTTGCCCTCATTGCCTACGATCGTGTCGTTGCCTCCGGTTGCTGGAGCGGTGGTTTCAATCCGTTGCAACACCCCATTGATGAATTGCAGTTGTCCATTGTCCCCGATCGCAACATCATCGCCCAAATTGCCTGTAATGCTGTCATTTGCAGCTCCACCGATCGCGGTATCGTTCCCGTCACTCCCCACGATCGTGTCGTTGCCACCAATTTCAACATCGGTAGAGGCAATTCGATTGATTACGCCATTGACATAAATCAGTTCACCATTATCACCAAACAGAATGTCATTACCCGATTGACCATCAATGGTATCCGCCGCCGCACCGCCGAAAACTGTATCATTCCCTGTACCGCCGTCAATGGCATCATTCCCACCATCGGCGGGATTCGTTGTTCTAATCACATCTAAGGTGGCAAGATTGCCATCAGCCGCATAGTTCACTAAGCCGTTATCCCCCAGAATGATGTCATCATCGGCATTCCCTAGCAGCGTATCGTTCCCTGCCCCACCCAGAATGATGTCGTTTCCAGCATCGCCTGCGATCGAGTCATTGCCGCCAATCGAGGGGTCGGAGGTTTCTATCTGCGCCAACTGTCCCGTGATCAAGGTCAGTCGCCCATTGTCGCCCAGCAACTGATCATTGCCAGCACCGCCCGTAATACTGTCATTACCAGCGCCGCCGAGAACGATATCATCCCCTTCATTCCCGGTAATTGTGTCATTACCACCGATCGCAGGATGGCTGGTTTCCACTAAATCTAACGTGCTGGGATCACTATCCACCACATAGTTGAGATTGCCATTGTCTCCCAATATGCGATCGTTGCCAGTGCCACCACTCAGAGAGTCATTGCCTGCCCCACCTAAAATCAAATCATCGCCGTCATTCCCCGTTACAGTGTCATTGCCACCAATGTCTGGTTCAGTTGTGGTGATTTGGGTGACTGCGCCACTGGCGTTATAGGTGACTGTGCCGTGATCGCCCAGAATCCTGTCATCACCACTATTACCAGCCAGGGAGTCATTGCCGCCACCACCCAGGATATTGTCGTTACCAACATGCCCCGCGATCGTGTCGTTGCCATCTCCGGCTGCCGAATGACTGGTTGCCTGAATGACGGTTCCCGCCACTAAGGTGAGTGTTCCATTCGTATCATTGCTGTTAATCGTGATCGGAGTACCAGCGCTGTCAAATGTGAGAGTCCCATTGTCGCCAAATAGTGAATCAGATGGATTTCCTGGTGTATCCAGATTAGTAATCAGACGGGTGATCGGATCGATCGTGGCATTATCTCCAGCGATCACATCGTTGCCAGCCCCACCGAAGATAAAATCTGCCCCATCGGCTTCACTCGCGATCGCACTACCGCCAATAATATTGTCATCACCACCTTCACCAAAGATGACATCTTGACCACCTCGACCCTGAATCGAATCCTGCCCTTGCGACGATTGGGTTACATAGGTGACCACTTCATTCACGATCGCTTCATCGGTCGTGAAGGCAACGGTGAAGTCAGAGTCCCCGCGAATCTGGTCATTGCCGCCACCACCGAGAATGGTGTCGTTCCCGGAACCACCCCCTAAAATCAGAGGCAGTGTGACGGCGGTATTCGGTGAATTATCGGTATCCGTCACGTGCAATAGGTCATTACCAGCATTGCCATTCACAGCAACGATGCCACTGATTGCCCAGATATTGACCGTATCATTTCCGGCTCCAGCATTGACCGTGGTTGTGCCGCCGATCGTGCCGAGAATATCAAATTGATCGCTGCCAGAACCCAATTGAATATCGACTCGCTCGATCGTTTCGTACTGAATATCGATCTGCATTCCCAAGCCATGTACTTTCTGATCGGTCAGGCTCCCGGCTGTAGCACCAACGTTATCACTGGCATCGCCAGAATCATTGACAATCAACCGATCTTTGCCACCATCGCCTTTGACAATTAACGGACCCGTGAGGTTTTGATTGCCTTTAATGTTGTTGAGGGTGGGCCCACCAACAATAATGGTGTCGCTATCTTCATTGCCACTGACCAGCACCGAGATGTTAACCGGGCTGCTTTCCACCGTCACCTTGTCCTCACCACGCCGCGCATAGACCTCTAACGCTTCAATGCCGGAGTCCGAGCCATAGTTGTACTCAAACACCTGGGATTTGGTTGGTGGTGTACCGGCTGGACGATCGGGCGGGAAGTCAGCCCGCACTAATTGATCGGTCACAACAATATCATCGTTGTTATTGGAGCCAAAGGCGATCGCGACATCAGTATCCCAGGGATTCCCGGTATCGCGTAATGCCACATTCAGGGAGGGAATCGGGTTGATGCTGGGATCGGCAAAATGGCTGCGATACTCATCCGAACCACCTTGGCCATCGAGGAAAATGCGAGTATCCCCAGTTTGATAAATGTCGAAAACATCGCCACCCCGTCCACCTTTGAGATTCTCGATGCCAAAGCCATTGATATGCACCCAATTCACAGGAGACAGGGAACCCAGATTAACGGGCAGATTTTCCAGTTCTTCGGCGGTGCCGGGAGGAATCGGCGATATGACATCGATCGCGTTATAGCGTAACCGGAAGTAGAGATCAGTGGTGGTAATCACACGATTGGCTTGATTCGCAAAGTCCCAGGTGTCATTGCCACTGGCATCGGTGACGGTATCAATGCCCCAATTATTCCCAAATAGGTATTGATCATCTCCCGCACCACCATTTAACACGTCATTGCCTGCACCACCAATCAAGATGTCGTTGTGATCACCGCCAGACAGTTGATCATTCCCTATGCCACCATCTAACAGGTCATTACCAGCACCACTCTGAATAGTATCGTTGCCTTCCCGACCGTAGAGGAAATCATTTCCTCCGTTGCCATTGATGTTGTCATTGCCGATACCACCATCAATTTTGTCGCTACCACCTCCCCCAATCAGAACATCGTTACCAGAACCACCAGAGATTTCAGTAGTAATTGAGGTAATTCCACTCAGGTCGATCGTGTCATTACCTTCATCCCCATAGGCGACAATCTTGGTGATTCCTGTATAACGTTGAGCATTACTTTCACTAATGCCAAAGCCCCAGACCAGCACACTATTACCATCTTGCTTAGCGTAAATAGTTTCATCACCATCAGTGATATTTCCATTAATCCGATTGTGAGCAAACCGACCGACATTGAGATAAAGAGTTTCACCCCGTTTATCTGCCAAAATTGGTGGACGATTAAAGTTAATCGGGAATTCCGCTAACACGCCTCGACCTAAATCCATACTGGCATCAATCACAAACAGGATTTCGATGAACGCTCGGAAATACCATTCCAGCCGCGCACTAATATCGAAAATGGCAAAAGGATTGTCACCATTCAAGCTCATATTGGCAGACATTTCGCTGAAGCGGACTTTGCCATCCCGATCGGGGTCATTTAAGTTGAAATCAGCGATGAACTCAATGCCGCCTTCCACTCCGGCCCGCGCCACTGCCACATTTAATGACGCACCTGCCCCAATTCCACCATTTAAGGTGAGTTCGGGAATATCAATGCCATCTTTCAAATCAGCCAGGTAGAATCCCGCCAGCAGATCACCGAAGTTACGGGTATCTCGGAAAAACTCAAATCCGCGCGTGTCATAGCCAATGCCTAAATCAATGCCCGCCCCAAAGAAGCCACGCAGATCGGCAAATAGGGGACCAAAAATCGGGAAGGACTGGGTGTATTCAAAGTTAAAGCCAAAGTGGGGCAGGCGATATTCCACCAGATCGGCGGTTTGTCCCAGAATTAACCGAATAATGTTTTCGGGTTTGAGGATACCAAACTCAACCCCACCATCATCATTCGACTCCAGGCGATTCAGGAAGGTGGCACTGGCACCTGTCGCTTGGCGATCGGCACTCAGAGACGGTAGCGAGAAGGCACTACTGAGCGATTGAGTCCGTAAATCCAGCGATTGCCCCTGGCTATTCAGCAGGTTAGTGGAACTGAGTAGCCCGTTGAGTGAGATTCTGCCCCCCGCATCCGCCGCTTCTACCAGGGTGTCGATCAGGCTATACACTTCGGCGATCGCATCCAGAAATGTCTCAATTTCGGCATAGGTGGAACCGGGATTCAGATCGCTTGCCAGTTCCAGTAATTTCTTCAGATTGATCGTTTCACCTGCCAGATCCGAAATCACCGGAATTCGCTTGTATAGCAAGCCATCCTGGGGATCTAAGAACCAATCTAATGGCTCCAGAATCTTGCCAATCTTGCTGAGGAACGGTCCGGCAAAATCAGACACGAATGACCCCAGATCCAGATAGATATCTGTGAATTGGAAACTGGGAACTTCAAATTCAATCTTGCCTGTACTGCTGATTTTGGGCTGCCAATCGACCAATAAATTGGTATAGATATTGGGAATCGCTTTTTCGATATCCGTCTTAGGAGACAAGATATCGCCGTCGAAGTCAGCCCCCAGGGACAACCTGAGGTTGATCTGGGCATCTCCTGTCGCTTGAGCAAACACTAACTGGCTCAGCGATGTCGATGATGCCACCATCTCCGAGTAGGTGAGGAAACCATCCTGATTCGGATCTCGCAGATCCACATTGAAATTCAGGGCAAAGAAGGTAGAATTATCCGTCTCCTCTTCGGCAATCAAACCCAGGAAGCCCAACACGCCACCGACTCTGGCTCTCGCCGCCCCACCGCCACCGACTAAATCGGCACGAATCTGCACGCTCAGTTCATTATTCGTCGCGGTATCCAGATAGAAGCCTTTGGTTTTGTCTACACCAAATGCCAGATTCAGGTTCCAGCCCAAATTCAGGTTCACGCCAGCACTGGCATCCAAACTCAAGCCCAAACCGGATAACCCCGCTTCAAAGGCAAAGGTTTTGGGAATCGATCCCTGTAAGTTAAGGCGAAATTCAATTTGGTCGGCATCCTGCTCCACCACGATCGGGGAACCCAGGAATCCCAAAGTCGTAAAGGCATTCGTCAGCTCTTGCTGAATTAATGCCACCAAGCCCTCTGGCGCACCGTGATATGCCCGCAGCAGACTACTGAGCCGAGTTAATACCTCACTGCGGAAACTGGCAATAAACTGTCCGGCTTCCTTGAGTTTGCTACCAATTAACGGCAGTTCGATGCCATAAATTTCCCCATCTAAGGCATCTTGCAGCGTCAGGAACAGTTGATCCAAGCCATCGATCAGCACCTCGCGATCGCTCAACATTGCCAATGGGGAGGCTGAAGCAATCAGAGATGCCAAATTATCCGGCAGCGTCAGATCTACCGAACCCACCGTACCCGTCAAAAAGTCCGCCAGATCATTGATCGTGACCGCAATCTGATTAGCTGTCCCCCCTAACGGGAGGTTAGCCGAGGCACTACCCGTCACACTGGCGGTGGTACTGGCTAAGGCATCGATCAAAGTGCGACGACCACTACCATTGGTAGCGATCGTAAAGTTCCCCAGGAGCGCTGCCGTCCCATCAACAATGCCGATCGCTAAGGGGCCAATTTGCGCCGTAAAGTCTAAATCACTAGCCGCCGCCCCCGCATTAATAGTTAACTCGGTGCCACCACTGCCGACATACAGGAAAAAGGTATCCGCCGTAGGCGGAGTGCCCAAGGGCTGAGTCAAATCCATCCCCAGAGCCAGATTCAACAGGGCATTCATACCCAGATTGAGATTGCCAGTTGAACTGACCCCAATTAAATTGGTCAAACTCCCCAGGGGAGAGCCATCCAGTTGCGCCAATTTCAGCAGATCCAGGTCTAGCCCATAGGCGGTACTAAACATTTGCTGGAAGGGCAGATCTAAGCGCAGGGCAGGAGTTCCCGTGACCGTATCCAGGGTGAATAAAGTGGCATTGCTGGGTAAGCCCAACGTTTGCTGTAATAGGGTATTGAGGGCTTGAACCGATTTGACTGGAGTCACTTCCAGTTGATTGACAAAACTGGTTAAGCGATCGCCCAGATCCAGCAAATCAAGCACACTTTGATTCAGCAACGGTAAACGTTGATTTAATACCCCAGTCAATGTCGCCAGTTGATTGATGTAGTCGCTAACGGTGGTCTTCAGTCCCGCGATCGAGCGATTAAAGTCAATATTTTTGAACGGGTCATACCCACTTAAGCCATTCACCGCATAGGGACGCGCCACCCCCACCCAGTTCGGCAGATTCAAAGTCAGCGGACTGGCAGCCACCCCATTAATTCCCGCTTTGGGAGTCGCCAGCAGATTCAGGTTCACCGTTCCGCTCGTCGGTGTGGCATTGGTCACAATATCAACGGCGTTATCCTGTCCTGCCCCATTTTTGACCAGCCGATTGATCAGCGTTTGCAGGGTGACTCGCGAACCACCCGTGGTTGGATCTTTCAGGGTCAAACTCGTGGTTGCCGTAATGTTGCCACTCCCACTAATATCCAGATCTAAAAAGCCGTAGTTGGCGCTGGCATAGGGTTGGTTGGCATCAAACCGGGTCAGATTCAGGGTAGAGTTGCCGCTAAAACTGGCGTTATCCAAAAAGAATTCCGTTGCCCGTCCGCGTGCCTGAATCCGCTGGTCTGCCCGGAATCCCAGTTGGGTAATGGCAGTGTTCTCGGAACTATCCGAATTCAACGCTGCCGCTAATACTTCCAACCGAGTCACCGAGGAATCGATCGCCCGGAACACAAGGCGATTACCCGTCGAATTCGCGATCGCCCGCGCCGCTCGAATTGTGGTTAATCCCGCCGCATCTAAGGCAGTGTTAATATCCGCCATTAAGGCATCGATCGAGGTATTGGTTGGATCGGGATTGATCGCTACGACAGTGGGACTACTGCTGCCATTAACAAAGAATTGTAGCGTTGCCGTTCCCGTTAACTGCCCGTTGTAGGGAGTTGGGGCAGTTAGTAATCCCAGTTGGTTATACGCCGGATCAGTATAAGCTGCTGTGATTTCCAGGCGACGATCGGTGGGAGCCACGCCATTATTCTGTTTGGGTCGGACGGAAACAGCAATGCGATCGCCCGTCCATTCCGCCACCACATCACTGCCCTCAATCTCACCCGTGACCGGATTGATAGAACCAGCTTTGATTCCGGCATTGATCAGATCAGGTCGAGCCAGGAGCGCATTACGAATCGCCACTTGCACCGCTCTGACTAAGTTAGTTTGAGAGCCGTAGATACTGGCAGGAATCGTAACGACTAACGGTGTGTTCAGCGTTCCAATCGCCGTCGTACTCGTACCTTCAAAAATTTGCAGTGAAAAGGTTGCGGGAGCCGCTAGCTGGAAGTTGGTTGTTGTTAACGATGGGTTGGGTGCATTTAGAGGAGGAGCGACTTCCAGGTTAGAGTTAGGAATTAAGTTCACCCCAAAGGTGAAATCCATCAGGGCAGAGGCATTTAGATTCAGCCAGCCATTCAACCGTTGAGAAGTCGGATCTTGGGGGTCAGTCAGGACGATCGTGTTGCGAATGTTCGTCAGCCCTTGCAAGTCCGCGAAGTTAATTGGGGTAATGGTGCGCGTCACCCAACTATCCGCCACCGGACTGAGATCAAAGGTCAGATCTTTTCTACCTGCCGCTTCGGTATAGGTTAATTGCACCGTCGCCCCGATCGCGGCTAACCGAGCATTGATCAAAGCCGCTAATTCCTGGGCACTCCGGAACAACACCGTTTGACTGCCATAATTTAAGCCACTACCAACCAAATTCTTTAAGTTCGGATCAGCGATCTGGGTTAAGTCAGCCACATGTAAACGCACTGTTGTCCCTGGGGCAGCCTGGAACACAATCTGGCGGCGAGCCGCATCATACACTGCCGTCACATTAGCCGAGGTATTCACATTGCCCGTGACCGCTAGATTGATCGCTTGATTAATGTCAGCAATCAAATCATTCATACTGTTGTTACCGGGATTCCCAGGTATGGGCAAATCGGGTTGTACAACAATTTGATAAATCTGATCGTTAATCAGTAACGAGAAAATTGCGGTTTTGCCTAACCTGCCATTCGCCGCCACATCTAATGTTGATCCAGGGGAAGGTGTCAGGACATTTAAGCCGTCATACTCGGTTAAATAGCGCAGGACATTGGCATTAAAGACTTCACTAAAATTGATCGCTTGCCCAACCGTGGTACTGCCGGATAAGGGCAGGGTTTGGTTGAGCAGGGTGCTATTCCCCAATTGGTTAAACCAGGTGCCTAACTGTTGCAACATGCCTTGCAAATCGCTGGCGGACAGATTGCCAAAATCAGCAATTTGGCCAAAGTCGGCATTAGGAGTCAGATTGGGGAGCAGGTTGTTCAGAGGGTTGCTGATGAATGATTCGGCAGCCGTCGCACTGACGCTAATTGCCGGAGTGCCAGTGATAGTGAGTCCGGTTATGGGCTGAGGGTTGATGTTAATCGTGCCGTTTACCCCAGTTCCGATCGCATTCAAAACCACCTGACTAGCCAGGTTCGTCGGGTCTAGCTGGGCAGATGTCAGGGCAGCCCCCCCATTCACGATCGCCTGAATGCCAGCGGTTAAACTGAGGCTACTCCCGGTTCCGGCGGTAATTCCCAAAACGCCCAGAGTCCCTGTCCGACCCGTGAGATTCGCATCGACCTGACCGATCGCAGTCAAATTATTGACCTGCACCGAAAATTGATTGCCTGCTCCGATCCGCAGCACAAAGTCCAGATCTAACGTAGACGTAAAGCTACCTGTAGCACCGGGCAGCGACAAGCCTAAATTACTGGCTTGCTGACCCAGATCGATCGGGCTGGCGATCGCGGCACTGGGATTGAGAATATTGATATTCAGTTGCAACGTTGTAGGATCAGTATCGTCCGCCACCACTGACCAGGCAGAAAACCGAGTGTTAATAAAGCTGGCTAATCCCTGAGTGGTGAAGGTTTCCACTGCCGCCGTATTGGGATCATCCGGATCAGTGGCAAAATAGTCCGTCACCGTCTGTCCCAACTGATTGCGGATCACTTGCTCCAGGTTGACCGCTTCTCCCACCGTATCGATCGCGGTTGTCGGCTGATTGATCAACACCAGGGGTTGACTGAACTGACCGTAATTGCCCAACGCCCCTGCCCAGGTCGCGAAGCTGTTTAAACCACTGGTTATCGCCGCTTGTTGCCCACCGGAAATATCGGCAAACACCCCGCTATACGCCGTTAGTACAGGTGTTTGAAAGAGCAAATTGGCAGCAATTTCGCCGGTATTGACTTCAAAAATCCAGTCTCCCCCCGCCGCCGTCTGCCCGGTCAAGTTGGTGGAAGCCGCAATATCAGCCCCCGTCCATTGACTGAAGATATCGACAAATGCCTGCCCTAAATCTCCTGCTGCCACCTCACAGCCATACAGCAGAATATCGGCATCCTCCGTCAGCGCATTCGCCCAGGCTCGTAGGGAACTTTCGTAAATCCCAAGCGTCTGATGATTGAGATAACTATTGCCCAATTGCAAGCTACCGGAACTGCCATGCGACACAATATGGATTGCCGAAATGCCAGTCTGGGTTGCCAGGAAGTTGCTGATTTGGGTAATACCATCTTCATTCGCGTTGAGCAGTACCACCTGGGCGTTGGGATCTACTCCTGCCGCTAGTTGCTGATAGTCCGCAATCTGAGTATCAATAAAGACGATCGACTGGGGCACGATCGCCACCGACGACGCAGCGGAGGAGAACACATCGGCGGCAACCGTCAACGGATTCGTGGGGTCAGAGGTAGGAGAGAATCCGGTCAAGGGTGAAGGACGGTTAATGCGATCGAACGGCTGGGTCGCAAACAGGTTACTAGCAGGTGCAGCATTAGAGTTCATCATCCACGCTCCTTCAAGGCAGGCAAATTCAGCAAAGTTCACAGATTGATGGGTCACGACGGACTTCCACCGGACAACCATCTGGCGATGCACCCTGAAGGGAGGGAATTTAATTTAAGAGACGGGTATGAGCGGAACAGCTAAACCATCCTGCCCCGCCACAATTAGTTCACCATCCAATTTGTACCTAAGCCACCATAGACGGCTCCTGAGTTGCACTCGGTAACGGCGATTGATTCACCAATTGAACGGAGAGAGATAGAACTTTTTCTGCCAACCATTGCTGAAACAACCGAGCTTGTAACTCGCGCTTCAGTTCCCGATCCAGGGTAGCAGGCACATGTTGACCCACTTGAAACACACACCAACGTTGCTCAATTTGCTTCGGGCCAATCACTTCACCCGGTGTTGCCGTTGCAATCGCCGATCGCAGTTCCTGGGGTAATCTGCCCTGCCGCACCAGTCCCCGCAGAATTTGCGTCTGGGAGTCTGCCGGAGCATAGGCTTGTAATACCTGCTCTAGAGTCGTGTGTGCCGCCACTTGCTGACTAATTTGATTCGCGATCGTCGCATCAGGAGTGATGATACAGGCAAGTTCTACCTGATCAAAGGTCGATCGGTGTTGTTCAAAGTACGGTAATAGTGGCGACTCAGTGATTTTTTCCATTAACCGATTCACCTTCAGCCGAAACAACACCCGATTTTGCCAGGTCGCATGATCCAACCCCTGACTTGCCAACCATTGCTGAAAGCGATCGGCATCAGTCAATTCTTGTTTCAACCGAAAATCGATCATGGTCTGTTCCAGGTCAGACAAACTCACCTCCAGATCAGAACGACTCTGGATCTCCTGCAAAAGCACATGTTGATTGACCATCTCTCGAATCAGGGGCACTAGCGTTCCCGAGAGTTGCAGATACCCTAATGTTTGCCCAAGTGAAACAGGCTGTTCCCCAATCACCAAAAACGGAATGCGATCGAAATCTACGGCGGCTGTCATAAAAAGTAACAAAGAGGAAGGCAAATCCCGAAATTGAACAGTAAAAATACTGAACTTTTCCACCCACTCTTACGTCAACCGCCGCTAGAAACCCGGATGACTGATCTAAAGTTTTGATAAACCTACCGCCGCCAAATGTAAGCGTCCGATCGATTCACCCAACCCTTTCCTTTGATCTCCCCACCGCCCTATCTCTGTCTCTTATACACATCT